>PBSS01000053.1 GCA_002726315.1 Acidimicrobiaceae bacterium | reverse complement strand
GGCCGTGGCAGTCGCAGGTGGTGTAACCCTGGCCCGTGACCTGACAAACGAACCAGGTGGTTCCCTCACGGCTGCTGCCTTTGCCAACCGCGTGAGGCGTATGGCCAGGGATGCGGGTATCACCGTCAAGGTACTTGACGAGGCGGCCATCAAGCGGGCCGGCATGGGTGGCCTGTTGGGTGTCAGTCGGGGATCGTCTAACCCACCTCGGTTCGTTGAGTTGACCTACACGCCAAAGGGCGTGGCAGCTGCGCGACGCACTGGAACCATCGCCCTTGTGGGAAAGGGCATCACCTTTGACTCGGGTGGCCTTTCCATCAAGCCGGCCAATGGGATGATGGACATGAAAAAGGACATGGCCGGTGCCGCCGCCGTGGTTGGCACCATGTCGGTCCTGCCGGCCCTAGCGCCGAAGTGCCGTGTGCGGGCGTACATGCCGATGACTGACAACATGTTGGGCGGTGATGCGACACGCCCGGGTGATGTGCTCACCATCCGGAACGGAAAAACCATTGAGGTGCTCAACACCGACGCCGAGGGCCGCCTGGTATTGGCCGACGCCCTCGCCATCGCGAGTGAAGGCAGGCCCGACGCCATAGTTGACCTGGCGACCCTGACGGGTGCCTGCATGGTGGCCCTGGGGCCCAGTATTGCCGGTCTGATGGGTCGAAACGACAGGTTCTTGTCACAGGTCGAGGCCGCTTCTGAGAAGACTGGTGAGCGGGTCTGGCGCCTGCCGCTGCCGTCCGACTACAGGAAGATGCTGGACTCAACAGTTGCCGACATGAAGAACATCGGTGGCAATTGGGGGGGAGCACTGACCGCCGGACTGGTGCTGGCAGAGTTCGTTGGTGATGGCATCCCATGGGCGCACATAGACATCGCCGGGCCTTCCTCAAGCGATGGCGACGAGGGCGAATGGACTAAAGGTGCCACCGGCTTTGGTGTGCGCCTGCTTGTGGAGTTGGTCTCCTCGTTTGAGAAGGTGGAGGCCGAATAGTTCCACGCCCGGCAGCGGCTCCTACCCGTTGGCCAACGCACCGACATGGGGTCTGCCCGGCAGATGCGCGAGGCTCACTGGGATGGAGTCGGAAGCGACAACTGACGGAGCGTCAATAGAGGCATTGGAGGCAGCCGGTAGGGCGGCCCACCTCGTGGATACCGCCAGCCGGATCGCTGTGTTGACCGGTGCTGGCATCTCCACAGACAGTGGAATCCCCGACTTCCGCGGGCCCGATGGCATCTGGACCAAGAACCCTGAGGCCGAAAAGGCATCAGACATCCGCTACTACGTGTCCGATTCCGAAATCCGTAAGAAGAGGTGGGTGTTGCGTGCCTCAGGTGAACTTTGGCCTGACGTTGCCCCGAACGATGGCCACCGGGCACTTGTCCATCTGGAGCGACGGAACCTGGTGGACACTCTCGTGACCCAAAACGTAGATGGCCTGCACCAAGCAGCTGGCAGTGACCCGGCCCTGGTGGTGGAGGTCCACGGCACCACGCGTCAGGCGATGTGCTTGGACTGCGACTGGCGCGACGACATCGAGGTCGTCTTGGAGCGCGTCCGGGCCGGTGATGAAGATCCCCACTGTCGTGGCTGCGGTGGCCTGCTCAAGTCAGCCACGGTCAGCTTCGGCCAGAGCCTCTTTCCAGGCGACGTGGAACGCATTGAACAGGCAGCCGTTTCCTGCGACCTGGTGTTGGCAGTGGGGACAAGCCTGTCGGTGTATCCGGTGGCCGCCATGGTGCCGTTAGCCAAAAGGCACGGTGCCGGGGTGGTGATCGTGAACGGCGAGTCGACCGCCATGGACGAGTTGGCTGACGTCTTGGTACTTGGCTCGATCAGCGAGGTGCTCGGTATCGTGGTGGGTTCAGGCTGAACCGAGATCGCCAGGAGAGAGGCACTGGGAACGCCCACAAACATGTTCCAAACATTGCTAATCCCGACCAAGTAAGTAGGCTTTAGGCTGTGCCATCGTTCAGAGAACTCCTCACGGCCGCAAAGGGCCGAATCACCGAGACTGATCCAGCTGGAGCCGAGGCCCTGCTGGCCCAGGGCTACCTGCTGCTCGACGTGCGTGAACCCGACGAGTACGAACAGGGTGCCATTCCCGGTTCGCTACACATCCCACGCGGCACCCTGGAGAGCGGCATCGAGGGACGCCTAACGAACCACCATCAGCCCATCGTGGTCATGTGCGCCGGTGGAGTGCGGTCAGCGTTTGCGGCTGACACCCTGGCCCAACTCGGCTACACCGACGTGGTCTCCATGGATGGTGGTTTTAACCGCTGGAAGGATGAAGGCCGTGAGTGGGCCACACCGCGCACCCTCACCGCCGATCAGCGCAACCGCTACCAGCGCCACCTGCTGTTGCCCGAGATCGGCGAGGAGGGCCAGTTGGGCTTATTGGATGCCAGCGTTTTACTCCTCGGTGCCGGCGGCTTGGGATCACCGGCAGCCCTCTACCTGGCAGCCGCCGGTATCGGAACCATCGGCATCATCGACATGGATGTAGTCGACGAGTCGAACCTGCAGCGCCAGATCCTCCACAACCAAGAGCGCATTGGCGATCGCAAGGTGGACTCGGCCAAGAAGACCCTCACGGCCCTGAACCCCGACGTGAACGTGGTCACCTACGACGTGCGCCTGGGTGCTGACAACATCATGGAGATCCTTGAGGGCTACGACGTGATCGTGGATGGTGCGGACAACTTCCCCAGCCGCTATCTACTCAACGACGCTTCAGTGAAGCTGGGCATACCCGTGGTACACGGTTCCATCTTCCGCTTCGAGGGCCAGGTCACGGTGTTCGACCCCAAAGATGGCGTCACCTACCGCGACATGCTCCCAGAGGCCCCGCCGGCCGAGTTCGCTCCCAGCTGCGCCGAAGCTGGGGTGCTGGGCGTGTTGCCTGGAATCGTGGGATCTATCCAAGCCCTTGAGGTCATCAAGTTGATCCTGGGCCTGGGTGAAGGGCTGTCTGGCCGGTTGGTCGCCTTCGACGCCATGGACATGTCGTTTCGCGAGTACAGGCTCCAGCGTGACCCCGACCTGGAGGTCACCTGGGCGAACCGCGACCGCATCCAGATCGTCGAACCGGATGGGCTCTGCATGCCCAACATGAGCGAGCCGCCAACTAGCTGACCTGTTATCCACCAGGTTTCGTGCCGGTAGGACAGTTCAGTGGTATTGGACCGCCGGCGTGCGAGAATCGGAACCCATGGCACATCTGGCGATCATTGGTACCGGCTATGTCGGCCTGACTACTGGGGCATGTCTTGCCCATCTCGGGCACGACGTGGTCTGTGCTGACATTGATGAAGAGAAGATTGCAGTGCTCCTACAGGGTGAGGTGCCCATCGTCGAAGAGGGACTTGATGACCTAGTCGCTGAAGGCCTAGCCAGCGGGGGGCTGCGGTTTGTGGTGGGGGCAGCCAAAGCGGTTTCCGACTGTGAGGCAGCATTCTTGTGTGTGCCAACGCCTCAGGGTGACGACGGTTCCGTGGACCTCACCTACATTGAGGCCGCCGCACGTGAACTGGCTGGAACCATGCCCTCAGAGACCGTAGTGGTCAATAAGTCGACGGTTCCGGTCGGCTCAACGCGGGTAGTCGAACGCTTTCTGGAACGAAGCGATGTGGCTGTAGTCTCCAATCCGGAGTTCCTGCGCGAGGGATCTGCAGTTCGAGATTTCCTGGAACCGGATAGGATCATCATTGGCAGTGATGATCAAGACGCGGCAAATAGGGTCGCTTCTTTGTACGAAGGCGTTGATGCTCCGATACTGATCACTGATCCGGCTTCTGCTGAGACGATCAAGTACGCGGCCAACGCCTTCCTAGCTACAAAGTTGTCGTTCGTGAATGCCCTGGCGGCGGTCTGTGAGGGTGTGGGCGCTGATGTCGGCGACGTGGTGATGGGGCTGGGTTACGACCGGCGTATCGGGCACCAATACCTGCAGCCCGGTCCGGGCTGGGGTGGGAGCTGTTTCCCGAAGGACACCAGCGCACTTCTTCGCATCGCCGAGAGCGGTGGTTACGACTTTCAGTTCCTGGGCGGCGTTATAGCGGTTAACGAGGAGCAGTTCAGCCGGGTTGCTGAAAAGGTATGTCAGGCAGCAGGAGGCACACTCACCGAACGAACGGTCGCCGTATGGGGCCTCACCTTTAAGGCGGGAACCGACGACATGCGAGATTCACCTGCCCTCTCGGTGATCAACCTGTTGTTGTCTGCCGGAGCGACGGTACGGGCATATGACCCCACCGTCACCTCTCATCGTGGAGGTATTGATGAACGCGTTGAGGTGGGACCAGACCCGCTGGCAGTTTGTAGGAATGCCGATGTCCTAGTGGTCCTTACAGAGTGGGATGAGTTTGGCGCCGTCGATCCGGTTGAAGTGGCCGCGCTGATGTCGGGTAGTGGCCTAGTGGATACTCGTAACATATTGGACAGGGATGCCTGGACCGGCCACGGTTTTGAATACACGGGCATTGGGCGATGAGGGTCCTCATAGCGGGTGGTGGTGGTTTCATAGGATCGCACTTGGTCGACAGATTCCTTGATCGGGGAGACGCGGTCGTGGCAGTTGACTCGTTCGTAACCGGTCGCCGGCAGAACCTAGAGCACCTGTCTGGACAGGATCGGTTTTGGCTGGTCGAACACGACGTAACTCTGGAACTACCCGATCTAGGTCGGTTTGATGTCGTGCTGAACCTTGCCAGTCCTGCTTCACCAGATGACTTTGCGACGATGCCAATCGAGATTCTCGAAACAGGCAGTGTTGGCAACAGGCGACTACTTGACCTTGCTACAGCCTGTGAAGCTCGGTTTCTTCTGGCATCCACAAGTGAGGTCTACGGAGATCCGCAGATCCACCCGCAGAGAGAGGATTATCCAGGGCGAGTGGATCCCATCGGTCCTCGCAGTTGTTATGACGAGGCAAAGAGGTTCGCAGAGGCAACAACCGTGGCGTACGGCATCCACCGTGGAACAGATGTCGCGATTGCACGGATTTTCAACACCTACGGTGAGCGGATGTCGCCATTTGACGGACGTGTAGTCAACACCTTCATCGTCCAGGCACTTGCCAACCTCCCGCTCACAGTTCATGGTGACGGCAGACAGACCAGGAGTTTCTGTTATGTTGACGATCTTGTCGACGGGCTGATGGCCCTGTGCGACAGCGACTGTCGTGGACCGGTCAACATCGGGGAGCCCACCGAGATCCCGGTCACCGAACTCGCTGAAAGAGTCATTGAGGTGACGGGATCCTCTAGCGCTGTCAGTTACATGTCGCTGCCTGATCAGCGTGGTGGAGATCCCCAACGCCGTTGTCCTGACATAGAGATGGCTCGTTTGGCACTCGGCTGGGAGCCGAAGGTGGGCTTAGTTGAGGGGCTGACGGCAACGGTGGATTACTTCCGGGGTGTTGAGCGACTGCCCTGAACATGCCCCACCAAGCAGCTGGCCCTCCCTCACTCGGGCTCATGCCACACCTACACTTGCCATCGGGCGGAGCAGGGCCGGCCGCCTCGTCAAGTGACTGGGCTAAACAGGCCCCGTGTGGGTCCAGCACGCCCGAAACCGGCCGATGAACCTGGAGACCTGGAGAACCTGACGGGCGTGGACGACCAGATCACCTCCGAGGTCTCTGCTCGGTCCCGAGCGTCTACTCACCGGTTTGGACGGGTGCGGAGCGCCGGTCTCGTCATGGCACTGCTGACCACGTCATTGGCGGCGGTCGGACCGGCTGCGGCGGAGACAGTGGTGTTGGTCGGTGCAGGCGACAGCCTCTCGGAGATAGCCGTCGAGAACGGCGTTTCCTTAGTTGACCTGATGGTGGCTAACAACATTACCAACCCGGACCTCGTGTTCATGGGCCAACAACTCGTCATTCCAGGAACAGGGTCGTCGTCTTCTACAGTGGCGACAGGTATTCGGGTCGTGCAGTGGGGCGACACGCTCTCAGTTATCGCTGAGGACTTCGGCACCACCGTCTCGGAGTTGATGGCCCTCAACGGGCTCTCAAATGCCAACTCTTTGTTCGTCGGTCAGGAACTGATTGTGCCAGGAGGTGTCGGCACGGTCTCAACGCTCGGACCCACGGTGGTTACCGTCAAGTCGGGTGAGAGCCTCTCGCTCATTGCAGGTCGTTACGCGGTGACCGTGGCCGACTTGATGGCTGAGAACGGCATAACAAACGCCGACCTTGTCTACGTGGGCCAGAGCCTGACCATCCCGGGTTTCGTGACAGCGACCACCACATTGGCACCCCTGCTCGTGACCGTGAGGTCAGGCGAGAGCCTTTCGCTCCTCGCTGGCCGCTACGACGTGACTGTATCGGCGATCATGGAAGCCAATGGGCTAACCGATGCGAACATGTTGTCGGTGGGTCAGCAACTGGTGATCCCAGGAGCCACCGCTGAACCCACCGGACCGGTGCCGTCCACTGATTACGGGTCAGTAGTGGTCGACGGCCGAGGCTGGGGCCACGGTCGGGGCATGGGCCAGTATGGAGCACTCGGCTACGCGGTCGACGAAGGCTGGTCCAGCGCTCAGATCCTGGACCACTACTACGGTGGAACTGTGGCGGCCACGGTCGCTCCTCGCGACATCGGTATAAGGCTGTTGTCTAGTGACGGTGAGGCTACGACGGTATACGTGGAGAACGCTGTCTTGCTGGTTGCGGGCGAAGCCGGCAACTGGACCGCCCTGTCGGGGAAGTCTGTGAGGGTCACGCTGGATGGTGATGTGGACCGATACCGGGTGGCGGTGGGCAACGGCTGCACCGGCTCGTTCACTGACACGGGCATCGTGATAGAAAGCCCGTTCACCCGCATCCGTGCCGGCTTCAACGGTGCGCCACCAGCGACTACGACGACTACGACCGTGGCCGGGGCTACAACCACCTCGACGACCGCCGTGCCGCCTCCTACCACGACTACCCCGCCGGCAACCACCACTACAGCACCGCCTCCCACCACCTCGACCCCGACCGTCACCTCCGGTGGCCTCACGGTTCTGGGCTTCGGCGACGACGGTCTGGACCAAACTCTGCAGTTGTGCGAGGGATCAAATGCAGCCACCTGGTACCGGGGTGAGATTCGGGCGGCTCGCTACGAGCACCGCCAGCGCACGGTGAACTTCTTGCCAGTCGAGCAGTACCTGCGCTCGGTGGTCCCCCAGGAGATGCCGGCGAGTTGGGCATCCCTGGGAGATGGAGCCGGGGCAGAGGCACTGCGGGTTCAAGCGGTAGCTGCCCGCTCCTATGCGATGGCCGAGCAGCGCTATGACTACGCCAGCACATGTGACACCATCCGCTGCCAGGTCTACGAGGGCCGCCGCAACTGGTCCGGTAGCTCAGTGTGGAACAACGAGGACCCTGCCTCTGATGCAGCGATCTCCACCACGGCAGGCGTGGTACGTATGCGTGACGGTGAGATCTCTAGAACGGAGTTCTCGGCCTCCACGGGCGGTCACACCATCACAGCGGACTTCCCCGGAGTGGTTGACGACGGCGACGATGTTTCCATCAACCCGGTGCACCGCTGGTCCTCTGAGTTCGACGCTGTCAAGGTTGCCAGCACCTTCGGCCTGGACCAGCTCTACGAGATTCGTGTCGTGAGCCGTGACGGCTTTGGCGATGACGGTGGCCGGGCCGAGGAAATTGAGCTGCGCACCCGTTCTGGTGATTCCTTCGTGGTGACCGGTAACCGGTTTCGGCGTGAGTTCGGGCTCAGATCCAACTGGTACGGCATCGCCTACGGTCCACCCAATGCCAGTTCGGCATTTCCCGAGAACCTGATCGACGAGTACCGGGTCACGACTGGTTACACCGAGGAAGAGTGGAATTCGGTGCTCTCGGCAGCCGAGTACCTGGAGATGTCACCAGCTGAGCTGCACCTAGTGTCGATGGCAGTCATGTCGTTCCTGTTGCTGCTCCGCGGTGACGGTCCGCCACCCACCCCGTTGAATCCACCACCTTCAGTGGATGGACCCAGGGAGGTCACCACGGCGTACTTCTCAACAGAGGGTGACCAGGCAGCAGTGGAGACGGTGGCCGACGCGTTTGGAATCAACGGAGCTCAGACCCAAAAGGCAGCCGTGATGGTGCTGGTATTCCTAGTCGGCTTGGCTAGGGCTGCCGCTGAAACTGGGGCTTAGCGTCATCGCAGGGAGCGTTTGAAGGGGACAGCTTCGGGCCTACGGGTACCCTCGCCCCCTATGAAGGGCCTGATTCTGGCCGGTGGCAGCGGGCGACGGCTGCGCCCCCTCACCCACACCAGTGCCAAACAGTTGGTGCCAATCGCCAACAAACCGATCCTGCACTACGTGGTGGAGGACCTTGCGGGGGTTGGCGTCACTGATCTGGGCATCATCGTGGGCGACACCGCCGAGGAGATCCGAGCTTCGGTGGGTGACGGTTCCCGGTGGGGAGCAAGTGTCACCTACATAGAGCAGTCAGCGCCGCTGGGCCTTGCACATGCTGTCGTGGAGGCTGGTGGGTTCCTTGGCGACGAACCCTTCGTGATGTACCTAGGTGACAACATGTTCGAAGATTCCCTAGAGGCGGTTGTGGAAGGCTTTGTCGAGGAGAGCCGTGCTTCTGCGCGACTGTTGTTGTCGCGAGTCGATGACCCGGGTTCGTTCGGTGTGGCCGAGTTGGACGACGACGGCGCCATATGCCGGCTGGTTGAGAAGCCAAACGATCCGCGCTCAGACTTGGCGCTAGTGGGCGTGTACCTGTTCGGGCCGGCCATCCACGAAGCAGTACGGTCCATTGAACCCTCGGTACGGGGTGAGCTCGAGATCACGGATGCCATCTCGTGGCTACTGGACAGGGGAGACACCGTTGAGCATCACTTGTTGGAGGGCTGGTGGATCGATACTGGCAAGAAGGACCCGTTGTTGGAGTGCAACCGCCTGGTGTTAGACGACGTGGTCCTCGACGTGGCTGGGTCGGTCGATGAGGCCAGCGTGATTGAGGGCATGGTTGCCGTTGAGGTCGGTGCCGAGATTGCCAGCTCCACGCTGGTGGGCCCGGTCGTGGTTGCAGCCGGAGCTCGCATCGCCAACAGCCGGGTGGGGCCTTACGTGTCGGTTGGTGCCGACTGCGTGATCACGGAAGCCACAGTCGACCATGCGGTGTTGATGGACTCAAGCCGAGTAACCGGTGGCACTCACCTGAGCGACTCTGTGCTGGGCCGCTGCTCTGAGGTGTCCGGAGACGGTTCTACCAGCCTGCTGCTTGGCGACCATTCGGTTGTGGAACTGGGGGACTAGGAGGTGCCTGACATGGCCGAGGTAACGGCTTCTTCCCTGATCGATGGCGTGGTGCACGTGTCGCCCGTCGTCCACCTTGACTCTCGGGGGCTGTTCGTGGAGTCGTTTCGCCACGAGTGGGTGTCGGGCAGTCGTCCGATGGTCCAAGCCAACAGGGCTGACCGTGTCACCGGGAGCATCGTGGGCCTGCACTACCACCTCAACCAGGCCGACTACTGGTATGTGCCGTCTGGCCTGGTCAGGGTGGTGCTCCACGACCTGCGGGCCGGGTCGCCCACCGAAGGTGCCACTGCGTGTTTTGACCTGGGTGGTTCGGGGACTACCGCCCACGAGGGTGTCTACATACCTCCCGGAGTGGCACATGGCTTTGCGGCCATGACTGACGCCACCATCACCTACATGGTGGACGCCTATTACGACCCCGCCGACGAGTTGGGTGTTGCCTGGGATGACCCCGGCATCGCCGCCGACTGGGGCCTGGCTGTGACCACCCCGGTGCTTTCTGAACGGGACCTCGCAAACCCGGGAGTGGCCGACATCCCACTGGACCTTAGCCCCGGTTGGGTGCCTGATGACGGGGCCAGCCGGTGAAGCTGCTCGTCACCGGCGGCGCCGGCTTCATCGGCTCCAACTTTGTGCATCGGGCCCTTGGGCGGGGTGATCAGGTCACTGTCTACGACGCTCTCACCTACGCCGGCAACATGGCCAACCTGGCAGGCCTTGACGATGCACACAGTAGTGACACCTACCGGTTCGTGGAGGGCGACATCTGTAATGGCAGCCTGTTGGCTGAGGTCATGGCTGGCCACGAAGCGGTCGTGCACTTTGCTGCCGAAAGTCACGTTGACCGCTCCATAACCGACCCAGCCAGGTTCGTCATCACCAACTGTCAGGGAACAGCGACTGTCTGCGAGGTGGCTCTGCGCCTTGGAGTGGAGCGGGTGCTACACGTTTCCACCGATGAGGTCTACGGCTCAATCGACGTTGGGTCCTTCGTGGAAACAGATGCGCTGTCTCCCAACTCTCCCTACTCCGCTTCCAAGGCCGCTTCAGACCTGATCGCACTTAGCTACCACGGCACCTTCGGCCTGCCGGTGGTTGTAACTAGGTCGACAAACAACTACGGACGTTTCCAGTTCCCCGAGAAGGTCATCCCGCTATTCGTGACCAGGTTGCTGGCGGGAGACAAGCTGCCCCTCTACGGCGATGGAGGCAACGTACGCGACTGGTGTCACGTGGATGACAACTGTGAGGCCCTCGACCTAGTACTTCGTTCAGGTGAGCCCGGCGGCATCTACAACGTGGGTGCTGGAAACGAGATCACCAACCTGGACCTGACCGGACGCCTCCTTGCGTTGTGTGGTGCCGACGAGTCCCGCATCGACTACGTACAAGACCGCCTCGGCCACGACCGCCGCTACTCGGTGGACACTACTCGCATTGAGGCCCTGGGCTGGTCTCCACAGCGTGGTCTGGAGGAGGGTCTCGTCGAAACAGTGGCCTGGTACCGCGACAACCCCGGCTGGTGGGACATGGGCGCGTGAAGGTCCTCGTGACCGGTGCTGCCGGGCAGCTGGGCCGAGAGCTGGTGAGGGTTGCCGGTTCCAGAGAGGTACTGGGCCTTGCACGTGCAGACCTTGACGTGACCGACCGAGGGGCTGTCGCCGAAGCCGTTGGAGGGCTCCGCCCCGACGTAGTCGTTAACTGTGCCGCCTGGACCGACGTGGATGGCTGTGAACGGGACCCGGAGCGGGCACGGAGTGTGAACACCGAGGCTGTCGGGTTCCTAGCCGAAGCCTGCGACGCTGTGGACGCCCACATCATCCAGGTGTCAACTGACTACGTGTTCAATGGCGAGGCCGACACCCCCTACAGCGAGGGTCACCCGACCGATCCGGTGAATGCCTATGGGGCATCCAAGTTGGCGGCCGAGGAGGCTTCGCTGGCCTGGGACGGTGCCACGGTCGTGCGTTCGACATGGCTTCAGCCAGCTGACTCCCCGGGAATGGTGGAAAGGGTGGTGGACAGCCTTGTGGCCGGTACGCCGATTGAGGTGATGGACGACCGGCGAGCGTGCCCTACTTTTGTGGCTGACCTGGCACCCGTGCTCATCAGACTCGCCGAAGAGCGCGTGGCCGGTGTGGTCCATGCCACCAACGCCGGTGTCACCACCTGGTACGGCTTCGCCCGGGAAGTGGCTCTGGCCTTTGGTCTTGATCCCAACTCCGAAATACTCGTTCCCATTTCCGAGGACGACTTGGGTTCTTCCTTGTCGGCCCGACGGCCTAGCTACTCCGCACTTGACAACTCTGTGCTGCGCGATCTGGGCTGGGAGCCGATGCGTCACCACCGGGACGCCATCGCTAGTGCGGTGGCCCGGATCACGGCGGGAAGTGCCTGAACCGTGGACGGCGAGGTCGTGGTCGAGGAACTGGGCCAGAGCGCCAACGCCGTTCCGGTAGTAGTCGGTCGCGGTGCCCGGACAGCCCGCGCTGCTGATGTGGTTCTCGACGCCGTGGTGGGAGCACTGGCCGCCTGGACGGTGGTGTTCCACCTGGCGCGCCTGGCCGGGATGCCCCGCGACGGTGCCCTGGCCCTCTGGCTGGTCGTCCTTGCAGTAGTTGCCCTGATGGTTCGAGATGGTCGCCTGGGATTCCCATCAGTTCCCCCTGCTGGCACCTCCGGAAGCATCGGCCCGGTTGCAGTGTTGGCGTCACTCGTTGTGGCTGCCGGCTTGGCGTGGCTCGACATCGATGGCCTCTGGTGGCCACTGGCCTGGGTGGCGGTTGTGGCCGTACTGGGGTTGGCTTTGAGGGCCGTCTGGAAGGGCGGTGCTTCACGACACCTGACGGATCGGACGGCCATGGGCGCCACCACCGGGTTTGGTGCCTTGGCTGTTCTGGTGTTGGCGGTGCTTGCGGCCGTTTTGTCCCTGGTGATGGTTCGTCCCGACCAAGACGACGTTTTCGTCGTGAACCGTTCCGCCTATGTCGAGGTCCATTCAGGTGCGTTCCCGGAGCGAGACACCATCTTCAGCGACGAAGTTCTTCCCGTCGAACGACCCGCCGTGCTTCCGACTGCTATCGAACCACTTGTGGGCACCCTCGCTGCGCGCCTGCCTGGCAACTCGGCTGCTCTTTCTCACCTCGGCCTAGCGCCCCTGATCGCAGCCCTCGGGGTGTTGGCCACGTGGCGCCTGTTGCGGGCGCTCGGCATGCGTGCACCGGTGCTGGCCACCTGGGCCGGCACGCTGTTCTTGGTGCTCGACGGTTCCATGCACGGCTCGTTTGGAAACTTCTTTGCAGGGCGTTCCTGGCAGGGAAAGGCCGTATTCCTGATGCTGATCGTGCCGACTTTGTGGCACCACGGGCAGGCGTTGGGCCGCAACGGTTCCAAGCGGCACCTGTTAATCGGTGGGGCAGGGATCCTTGCGGGCTTGGGTCTCACCTCATCGGCGGCTTTCATCGGGCCTTCGGTACTGGTGGCAGCGGCCACCGCCACCGCCCTCGACGCCGGCCGACCACGTCGGATCGGCCGTGCCCTACTGGCCTCCATTCCAACCCTTCTAGCGGGGTTCTACGGCCTGATAGCCGAGCCCCAGTACCTGGACGACGTGGCTGGTGGAGTCGGTCAGGTGTTGGCTGCTATCGACATTGGCCGCCTACTGGACAGCGGTACCGAACCCGTGGCCATGGTCAGGTTCGTGTTCGGACAAGGCCCTGCAGCCGTGGTTGGCATTGCCGCTGCACTCACCGCATGGGCTGTGGTGCGCGACAGGGGAGCGCGCCTAGTGCTACTGGCCGGCCCAGCCGTCGTGATGGGCTTCTACATGGCACCCGGTGCGTTCGACGTGCTTGACACGGTGGGTTCAGCCGACGCAGTCGTCTGGCGCTCCATGTGGATCATGCCTGTGCCAGCCATGGTGGGCCTGGTGCTGGCAGCACCACGGGCCGGCATCCGTGCCGCCCAGGTTGTGGTACCCGTAGCGGTGCTGGCTGGTCTGTTAGTGGTGGGCACTCCCATCGTGAGCACCCAGAACCGGGGAGTCGAAATGGTGTGGCCACCAAGCCTGGACCTGCCCCGCCCCGAACAGGACAGTGCCCGCAGGTTGGTCGAAATGGTGGGATCAGGGCTTGTAGCTGGCCCCGAGGACGTCAACTTTGCGGTATCGGTACTAAGCGCCGAGGTGCGATCGGTCAACCCTCGCACGTCGTACCTGAAGGGTCGTCACGTGGGGCCGGACTTCTTAGCCGACGAGCGCCAGGCCCTGACACGTGCCCTAGATACAGGCACCTTGGACTTCGGTGATGCCATCGTGGGACGGGCCCTAGAAGGGCTGGAGCCCGATGCTCTATGCCAGCGGAGTCCCGCTCCCAGCAGCGAAGTGGCCGACCTGATCACCATCCACGGCTACGACCAGGTGGGATCGGACCGCACCTGCACCTTCTGGATGAAGGCTCAGTGACCTCGGGTCACCCGGGCCAGCCACGTTCCGCCAGGTAGGCCCTTGAGCCAGGAGAGTCGCCGGCGCAGGCCCCCCCACCCGGAGCGGTTCTGACCGGTCACGCTTCGCCGTCCAGCAGCCCGCAGGTTCTCGAGGTGGGCAGCTGGAGACCCTCCGACCACCACAGATAAGAGTTCGGCCTCGGCTGCGTAGAGGCGCCCGAGCGGGTGGGCACCCACAGGCCGGGGCAACAACTCCATCAGAGAGGTCGCGACCTCTCTGATGGTTGCCGCTTGGGACCAAGGGTGGTCGGTGCCAGAGGCCACCACCACCCAAGCCAGCTTCCACATGGCCCGGATGGCGGCAAGTTCCGGGTCCACTCCGCCCTCAGCCCACCATTCGTCGTCGATGAGCGCCAGGCCGCCCTCGTCGCCGAGGGGTGCCAGGTTGTCGAGGCCCAGGTCCACACAGTCGCCGGGCAGCACATCAGGTGAGCCCTCGGGCCGGTACGGGTGCGGGTAGGTGCCCGGAGGGATGGGCCCGGTCAACCCCGAGAGGTAGGCGTCGAATCTGGCCAACACGTCGCCCAGGCCAGCCAGGTCGTGGGCGCGCAGGCACGCAAGGGCGGCCTGTTCCAGGTTGGGTCCACCCAGGTAGTCAACTGGCGACGTGGAAGCCTCTCGCAGCGTCAGCCACGAGGGCCCGGCGGGGAGGGGCTCTAGGGGAAACGAGCGACGTCGGTCGATGACGCAGTGACCGTCGCTGAAGGTGACACGCCGTTCCTGCATGAAGCAACGCCGGCGGTCACCAGTGAAGTGCCACGCCAACACGCCACCGTCACAGGCAGCGTCAAGAGCGAAATGGTCGGCGCCAGCCACGACCAGGAACGAGTTGGCCATGTCGGGTCCCAGGCCGGCAGCTACGAGCTCGCGGTGGGTTGCCCGTGAGTCAGGCCCGAGAGGTGCACCCGCACGGTCCCGGCTCATGGGCGGGCCGACGATCTGGTCTACGAAGTCCACCGCGTCGGGCACCCGGTAGGCGTCGTCGGCCAGGATCGCCACAGGCAGCTTGTAGTCGGGGAACGGGTAAAACCAGCGCTGGGCTGATAGCCCTGCAGAGGAAAGAAGCTTCGCCAGAGCGGCACGTGAGTGGGTGCGGATGCCACCGGTGGCGCCGGGGTAGCCGGCTAGGCCCACGAAGGGCCGTCCCAGGTGATCCTCGTCGGCACCCAACCAGTAGGCGAGACCCATCTGGTTCTCGATAGCGACAACGAGGGCCCCGCCGGGTCGCACGAGAGAAGCCAGTTCTGAGAGGAAGGCATCGGGGTTGCTACCTGAGTACTCGAGAACTCCGACACAGAGCACCAGGTTGAAGCCTTCGGGGTGGGTGTCGCGACAGACCGAATTGGCAGAACCGATGCGTACCTCCACATCGAGGCCTTCGCAGCGCACGCCGGCCATCTCGGCACGGAGGGCGTCGCCCTCGACGGCTACGACCGAGGCTCCGGCCTCTGCCAGGTAACGCGAATTGACGCCTGTCCCGGCCCCGACGTCAAGTACCGACATGCCAGGCCCGACAAGGAGTGGCCGGAGCAGGTTCGTGCGGCGGCGATCCAAGTGGTAGCGACTGGGCCAGTCAGTTATGTGTGAGGCAAGTTCATCAGAGGCAGTGGACCGGTCGTCAGCCGAGCGCATCACAGACACCAGACGCTCTTCGGAGCCATCGCGCCAGAGCATCCCGTCGTCCGTGTCGCCAGAGGTGATAGATCCCATCAGGTTCCACCTGCCCTTGCCTGCCATGTGCCACCCAGTGCCACGAGGCCGGTCTGATGGTCGCCGTCGCCGGGCTCCACGCTGAAGCGCACAAGGTGGGTGTGGCGTTCGAAGACCTTCTTCATTGTGCTGTCGTGCAGCGCCACTGACAGTTCGTAGGTACCGGGTTGCACCGGCAGGGCCGACAAGTGGTAGTCGACCTCTACTGGCCCGTCTGAGCTTGCGGCCGCCGACGAAGCTCCGGAGTTGATGCTTGTGACATGCGTTCCATCGGCCCGGTACAGGCCGAGGGCCACGATGACAGTCTCACCAGCCCGGGCGGCGTCGTAGCGCACACGGAAGGTGACGGGTCCACCAGAGGTGGCCGAGGGCAGGGCCTGTCCGTTGGCATCAAGCAGGTCCACGCTGCGCACCAGATCATCGGGCCCAAGGCCGCCCAGCGACAACAGCCCGGCTCCCGAAACCGGGTCACCGGCCTCCTCGCCACCTTCGACGAATGCTTCGATGACCTCACCAGAAGGGCCGATCGCGGCAAGGCCTCCGCGGTTGATCCACGCGGTGCGCTCACACAACCAGCCCACCATGTCGAGGTCGTGGCTCACGACCACGATGGTGCGGCCCTCGTCACGCAGGCGGTCAAAACGTTCAAGGCAGCGCTTCTGGAAGGCGAGGTCGCCAACGGCCAGGACCTCGTCGACGAGCAGGATCTCGGGTTCGACGTGGATGGCCACCGAGAAGCCGAGGCGCACGTACATGCCTGAGGAGTAGTTGCGCACGGGTTCGTCTATGAACTGGTCCAGTTCAGCGAAGCTCACGATGTCGTCGAAGCGTTTGCGGATGTCGCGGGCGGTGAAGCCCAAGATGGCTCCATTCAGGTAGATGTTTTCACGGCCGGTCAACTCGGGGTGGAAACCGGCCCCAAGTTCCAGCAGGGCCGAGAGGCGGCCGTTGGCTACAGCAGTGCCTTCGTCGGCTCGGAGGATGCCGGCTAGCACCTTGAGCATGGTGGACTTACCTGAGCCGTTGCCACCGATGATGCCAAAGGTGGAGCCATGCGGGATGTCAAAGGAGACGTCTCGAAGGGCCCAGAACTCCTCGTAGCGGGTGCGGTGTCCGGCCAGCAGCGTGGCTTTGAGCGTCCAGTTGCGGTCGTGTGTTAGGCGGAACTTCTTGCCGAGACCGTCCATGGCGATGGCCGGTGGGCTGGCAGGCCCGCCCGGGGCGGAGAGAGGGGTAGGTGGGACCACCTCAGACCTCCTCAGCCATGCGGGGTTCCAAGCGGTTAAAAACCCGAAAGCCCAAAGCCAGCACCACGACGGTTGCCACGACGATCCCGAGCCAGCGTTCAGCCGACGGGAAACGCAAGTCGTAGAGGACGTTGCGGTACGCCTTTGCCCACGAGACCATCGGATTCAGCTGGTAGATGGTGCGGTAGCTGATGCCAAACAGTTGCCGGTCCGAAGGCACCAGGTTCAGCGGGTAGAGGATGGGCGTTAGGAACATCCAGGGCTGCATGGCCACGTTCAAGAAGTGCTGGATGTCGCGGAAGTAGACGTTGGCGGCGCTGATCATGAGGGCCAGGCCCACAGTGAAGAGCAGTTGAAGCACCATGAGGGCCAACACCACCGGTATCCACTGGAAGGCGATGTGTCCTTCCCACAGGGCGACGACCACGAGCAACACGGCCATCTCGACGAGCACAGTGATGAAGCGGGCCAGTACCGCCGAGGTGGGCAGCACCCAGCGGGGGAAGTAGATCTTGGTGACGAGCGAGGAGTTGGAGGTGATAGCCCGAGTAGCCCCAGTCAGGCTGGTCACGAAGAACTGCCATGGGAGCAAGGTGACGAGCAGGAACACCGCGTAGGAGTCAAGGCCACTTGGGTCACCCACGGTTGGTCGTATCCGCAAGAACAACGAGAAGACAGCGGAGTAGACCACCACTGCCACGAGCGGGTTCAACACCGACCAGGTCCAACCCAAAGCGGACCTCTTGTACTGGCTGCGGAGGTCGCGAAGAGTCAGGTTGATGAGCAGGTCGGGGTGCAACAGGGCCACCATGTCCTGCCATGCCCTCCGTCGGTTCCAGGTCCGTAAGCGGGGAGATCCCCCGGGTTCTGCCACCGGGTGAGCCTATCCCCGGGGGTCTGACGGGCCCGGTGCGGCCGGTGCGCCCTACGCTGGCGTGGGATCCATCATGAAATCCAGCCTGCCTGTACCTCCTAACGCCGCCGTTGAGGCGCCTGCTTCCGCTCCGGCGGGAATGCACCGCCTCTACCGGCGTCTGGGCATGCTGGGCTTTCGGTGGCTGTACGCGCTCGACGCTGTGGCAGTGATGGCTGCCGGGGCGGTGGTGATGACGGTTCGGTTCGGGGCTGACTGGCCCCAGCCGGGCGCGTCAGTATTGGGCCTCTTGGCGTTCACTGCTGCCACCCAGGTGGTCTTCTACTTCGGAGGCCTCTACGAGAGGCAGTCTCGGCTGGGGCAACGGCGGTGGTTTGCTCGCGTGGCAGGCCTGACGTTGGTGGTCGTGGGCGTTAGCGCCCTGGTGGTCCTGCCGACGGACCGGTTCGCTGTCCCACGCTGGAACCTTGTCGCCATGGGCGTGTTGGTGGCCTTGGCGGCCACGGGGAACCGGGTGCTGTCGAGGCGCCTGCGGGCCGGCCGGTTCGGACCCCCCAGGGTGCTGCTTGTCGGCGAGGCGGCTGACACGGCAATGGCCGCTGAGCATCTCGGGGAAACGGATCGTGCAGCTGTCGTAGTGGGACAGGTTGGTTCAAACGAGGACGTGTTAGCAGCCGCGGACCGCACGGGCGCATCAGACGTGATGTTGGTGTCAGACCCCCCGCTGGAGTCGGTGTTCCCAGAGCCGGCCTCAACGTTTGAGGCCCAGGGCCGGGGCGCCTACCTGCGGGTAACGGCCATGACCACGCTCATGGGTTTGCGCACGGTTCGAGTCATAGGCGGCATGCCGTACGTGGCTTTGCGGGCTACGGCCCTGCGGCCGTCACAAGTGAGGCTAAAGCGCCTGAGCGAATGGGCGGTAATCATCACAGCCGGACCACTGCTACTGGCAACCGCCGCGTTCGTCGGAACATATGTGCGCCTCGTAGCGGGCGCCGGGGTGCTCTACCGCCAGGACCGCACAGGCCAAGGAGGAGCGCCGTTCACGATGGCCAAGTTCCGCACCATGTCCCACGACGCTGAAGCCGACTCGGGTCCCCGCCTGGCTGAAGCCGCTGATCAAAGGGTGGTGCGGGGGTGCGGTTGGCTGAGGCGCACCCGCCTTGACGAACTACCGCAGTTCTGGCACGTGGCCCGAGGCCAGATGTCACTTGTGGGCCCGCGCCCCGAGCGGCCTGAGATGACCGAAGTTTTCGAACAGACCATCACCGGCTACAGCCGCCGCCACGAAATCGCACCGGGGATAACAGGCCTGGCCCAGACCCGTGCCGGCTACCACACCGATGCGGCCTACAAGTTGGGCCACGACCTGCAGTACCTGATGGCGTGGTCGCCGATTCTGGACTTCCAGATTCTTG
>PBSS01000052.1 GCA_002726315.1 Acidimicrobiaceae bacterium | reverse complement strand
GCCCCTCCGTGTTGGTGAACAGCGCCTCGGTGCAGCCGTGGCGGTGCGCCTCGGCCAGCGCCAGCACGTTCTCGGCATACGACGTGGTCTTGAGTCCCACCAGCGGACCGTTCTCATTGCGGGTCCACCTGCTCATGTACACCCGACCCGATTCTGGCCACACATTGGAACTTGAGGTTGCCACGATCAAAGTGCCCGGGCCATTGCCACGTCCCGAGCTCAAAGGCCCGGGACCACTGGACCAAGTGATACGGATGCGTCCCGCAGCTGGATCGCCCACCATCACCTCGGCCACAGCAGCGCGAACCCGGTCCTCATTGGCAGCCTCCATGCCCAGGCCATCGGCCGAGTGGCGCAGGCGGTCTAGGTGGCGGGTTAGGGCGAATGGCACCGGACCATCGGGCCCATTGATCACCTTGAGGGTTTCGAACACGCCATCACCCACCACGATGGAGTGGTCCATGGCTGACACTGAACCGTCGCTGGCATCCACGATCTGGCCGTTCACCCAGCAGACCCCGTCGTGAGGTTCACTGGGGTTGTTTGCACCTGTTTCAGCCATCGCTGCAGGCTAGTGCCCACTTCCCGCCAAACAAGGGCGTCCAATCTGCGGCACCCCGGTCGACCGGGGTGCACCCAGTAGCCTCGCTCCACGTGAACGACAGACCTGCAGCCAGACTGCAACGGATTCTGCGGCGGGCGTGGCGGGGCTTCTTTGATTACCTGCGCGCCTGGTCCCGAGAGTTACGCAAAGGCCTCGGGCGTGGCCTGAGGGAGAGTCTGGGTGAGCACGCCGTGGAAGAAGTCCTTAGCGATAAGGAACCTCCCGAACTGCCCGACACCCTCGAACCACTCACCACCAAGCCCGAGCCCGAGCATCCCACGCCCGGGCGCCGGACCTGGCCACAGCGCATCCTCATAGCCGCCAGCGTGTTGTTTGCCATCGGCATGCTCTACTCGGCCGCCCGGCTCAACTCCTTTGAAGAGGCAATCGGATCCATTGTTCGTATTGACGTACCCGCCGGCGTGTTGGCCGACCCCCTCGCCCCGGTTAGCAGCGACAATGGTACGAGTACCCGCGAACGTCCAACTGTGAAGGCCGGTGAGACCCCGCCCGGTCCCGCCCTCAACTTCCTCATCATCGGCACCGACAGCGCCGTCGGCCTCGACGATGATGACCCCGCGGCACACCGGGACAGGACCGCTAGTGTCGCTCTTGCAGACGTCATCATGCTGTTGCGCCTCGATCCCGGCGTCAGGCGGGCATCACTGGTGTCGGTGCCACGCGACGTCTACGTACCGATCTGGCGGGGCGGCTTACCTGTACGCGAAGAGAAGATTGCCTCCTCGCTGCTGGTGGGCGGCATGGAACAGGGTGCACCCACGCTTGTGGAGACCATCACCAACAACTTCGAGATACCCATCCACAACTTCGTGGTTTTGGACTTCTACGGCTTCGAACAGGTGGTAGACGAGTTGGGTGGCGTATCTGCATGGTTTCCCTACCCCGTTCGCGACACAGGTTCAGGCCTCAATGAGCCGTACGGCGGTTGCACCCTGCTCAAGGGGCAAGAGGCCCTAGCATTTGTGCGCAGCCGCAAGATGGAGGGCTTCGTGGAGGGCCGTTGGCGTCGCGTCGGCGTCTGGAACGACTTGGAGCGTAACCAGCGACAGCAGAGCTTCATGCTGATGGCAATGGAACGCGCCATAGATAAGGGTGCCCGTTCGGTAATCGTACGCAACGACCTGATCGAGGCCGGAGCGGCAACCGTGGTGCTCGATGACCGCCTGACGCTTCGCACCCTGTTGGACCTCGGCCGTGCTTTCTCGTCGTTCAGGCCTGACGACCTCGATCGTTATGTGCTGCCCGTGATCGATGACAGTGTCGGAGGATCCTCGGTGCTTCGGCTAGATGACAGTGCCGACAGGGTCTTCGATGTGTTCCGCGGTACAGCCCTCGAGCCTGAGGAAGTCCGGGTCTCTGTGGTCGACAGCCGGGGGGTTGTAGACGAACCCGTGCCACCCACAGTGCGCCTGGGCTATTACGGCTTCGCCGTCGATATGCGCACCGCTCCGGTAGTGGCCCGCACGACCATCAGGGCCACCATCGACAGCTACGAGGCTGCCGTGTTACTAGGCAGGTTCATCCAACCCGCACCCGTGTTCAACTTCGGCGAGCATCTGGACCTTGACGCAGGAACAGTGGAACTACGCATGGGAGTTGACTTTATTGAGTTCCTCGCTGAGCAGCGCACATTTGAGGCTACCGACGCCGTAGCACGCGACTATCTGCCCGGCGTACTTATCGAACAGGCCTCCAAGCCGACACCCCGACGTGCCCTCCAGGACGAGGATTCGACCACCACTACCACCTCTATCTCAACGCCGACCACTACCACAACAGCGACCCTCGTCCCGGAGGGGTCGACAATCATCACTACGACCCTTTCGCCCGAGGAGACCACAACTACGCTGGCTCTCGACGAGCCCAAGACCCTCCCACCGGATGAGTCGACCACAACGCTGGAGTCGGCCGAGACCACCACGACCCTCGTCGACGAGAGCATCACCACCATGGCCCCCGAGGACGGGGCCACCGAGGAGTTGGCCCCCGAACCCGATACCTACAACCTCTCGCCCATCCTCGACGCCCGTCCGCCCGCCGGAGTGAAGTGCTGACCCGCTGGGCCGATCCGATTTACCGGATGACCCCGTGAGCGATCCCGTGCACGTCGCCTTCCTGGTCGAGCAGTGTTGGCACACCGTTCCCGGCGGTACCGCAGTAGCCGCAGTCGGCCTGGCAGCAGCCCTGACCGACCTGCCGGATGTCACCGTGACGGGTATCGCAGCCAGACACTCGCGCTCACCGGTCGACGGCCTCGCACCCCCGGTTCCCGTTATACACGCGCGGCTGCCACGCCCCGCCCTCTACGAGGCCTGGCACCGCACCGGCCGGCCCCGGGTAGAAAACATCGGAGTCGACTCCGGTGCCGACCGTGGCTTCTCTCTCGTGCACGCCTCAGGTGGGGCTGTTCCCGCCACGCGTCTACCGCTGGTGGCCACTATCCATGACCTGGGGTGGCGCCACGAACCCAGCCACTCCACCAAGCGAGGCAGGCGTCTCTTTGAGGCTTGGCTGGAGGATGCACGCCGTGCCGCCCACGTCACCTGCCCATCACAGGCCACCCGCACCGATCTGCTGGCAGCTGGCTTTGAGCCCGACCAGGTCAGCGTCATTCCCCTCGGCGCCGACCCTGTTGGCGTCGACCCGTCGGCCACTGCCGCTCTGCGGAGCCATTATGGCCTCGACGGCCCCTTCGTGCTGTGGGTGGGAACCACCGAACCCCGCAAAAACCTCGCCAGACTGGTGTCCGCCATGGAACAAATCCCAGACACCCCTCTCGTGTTGGTCGGCCCAGCTGGCTGGAAGGAGGACACCAGGCGCGTCACTGCACCGCTGGGAGAGCAGGCACGCATTGTTGGTCGCGTCGATGAGGCCACCAAGCACGCCTGGTACGCGGCCGCGGACGTGTTCGCCATGCCCAGTCTGCTCGAGGGTTTCGGCCTTCCGGTGCTCGAGGCAATGGGCCACGCCACCCCTGTTGTCACATCGGCTGGAACCGCTACCGCCGAGGTGGTTGGCGACGCTGGTCTCACCGTGGATCCCACTGACGCTGAGGCCATCGCGTTTGCAATCACAGGTCTGCTGACTAACCCCGACGAGGCCGCCTGTTTAGGCGAGGCCGGCCGTCTACGGGCCTCCACCATGACCTGGGCCGCCGCGGCCACCTCCACGGCCGCCGTCTACCGTCAGGTACTGGCCACATGACCGTCCCGGCCCGCATAGCTGTCAACCTGTTGCACCTCTTGCCCGGCGGCGTCGGCGGCACCGAGCAGTACGTGGAGCGCACCCTCTCGGCCTTCGCTCGTCACGGGCCCGACGACATCGTGCCCGTGCTGTTTGTGCTCTCCGGCATGCCCGACGCCCACCCAGAACTGTGCGAGACGTTTGAGACCGTTGTCTGCCCGATTGACGGCACCAACCGACCCCTGCGAATAGCAGCCGAATCCACTTGGCTGGCCAACCGCACCCAGGGCTTCGCAGCCATCCACCACCTCGGAGGCCGCCGTCCTGCCGCCACCGTCCGCCCGGCTGTCGTAACCGTGTACGACCTGCAACCCCTCGACCACCCCGACTGGTTCAGTCCCACCAAGAGGGCCTTCCTGGGTTGGTCCCTGCCCCGCACTCTGCGCAGCGCTGACGTGGTCGTCGTGCTCTCCGAGAGGGTCAGTCGCCAGGTCATTGATCGCTTCGGTGTGGATCCCGATCGGGTCGTCGTCGTGCCATGTGGAACTGACCACAGGGCCGACTCACCCGCTGAAACCACCCGGGCACCCGTTGTCATCTATCCGGCGGTCACACACCACCACAAGAACCACGCCATGCTCATTGAAGCCTTCGCCCGCGTGGCTGGTCGCCACCCAGATGCCAGCCTCGTTTTCACCGGAGCCCCCGGGCCGGCCGACGCCGAGGTGCGTGCCACAGCCAAGGCCAGTGGCATTGGTCCCCGCGTCACCTTTACCGGAAGCATCCCCGAGGGCGACCTGGCCTCCATCATGGCCAGCGCCACTCTCCTGGCCTACCCGTCGCGCTATGAAGGCTTCGGTATTCCAGTGCTTGAAGCCATGGCCACCGGTGTGCCGGTAATTGTGGCCGCTGGAACAGCGGCTGCCGACCTCGCCACCAGTGCCGGCGTGGTACTAGAACCAGATGACGTGGCCGGTTGGGCCGAGGAGATCGACTTGCTCATTGCTGATTCCGGCTATAGACGCCAAGTAGCCCGTTCAGGCTTGGTGAGGGCATCCAATTACACGTGGGAAGCATCAGCCAGGCAACTGGAGCGGGCCTGGCGCATCGCCTTGGAGGTTCCCACCTCCGGTCCCGAAGCCACCGAGGTGGCCTGAGCACATTGCGATTCTTGGTAGTTAGCCCCCACTTCAAACCCGACGTGGCTCCTACCGGTGGCGTCGTTGCCATGGTGGTCGAGGCCTTAGGCCAGATGGGCCACGAGACCCACATAGTCACTTCGTTGCCCTGGTACGAGCACCACGCAGTGGCCGAAGGCTGGCAGGGCAGCCCCTGGCAGAACGGCTGCCACGACCATGGTACCGTTACCCGTCTCCACCCATTTCCGACGGACAAGACCAGCCTTCCAGCCCGCTCGCTCGGGTATCTTGGTTTCAGCACTCTGGCTGCTGTCGCCGCGCTGGCCTCAAAGGGACCCTTTGACGCCGTGCTTGCCCTCTCGCCACCGCTTACCCTTGCTGTAGTCGGATGGCTGGCAGCAGAGCGCCACCGTTGTCCACTCATCCTCGACATTCAAGATATCTTTCCGGACGTGGCCGTAGAGGTTGGCGCCATCACCTCGCCGCCGTTGATCGACCTCCTCAAACACCTAGAGCGCTTCTGCTACGGCAGGGCCGCCGCTGTGCGCGTGCTCTCGGACGACCTAGCCGCCAATGTAACGGCCAAGGTCTCACGCATGAGACGACCACCTCACATCGAGGTCATAGTAAACCCGGTAGACACCACTACCCCAGCGTCTCCAGACAGCGACACTCCCTACAGGCGCGAGCTGGGCCTAGGGGATGCAACCGTGTTCATGTATGCCGGTAACCTGGGGCACTCCCAGTCACTGGACCTTGTGGTCGGGGCTGCTCGACGCCACACCCACCGGAGTGACATCGCCTATGTGATCAACGGCGGCGGTGTCATGGCCGACCACATAACTCGTGTCGCGGCCGACATACCCAACCTGACCGTCATCGGCTACCAGCCCCCCGAACGGGTGTCTGAGGTCTTGGCCACAGCCGACGTACACCTTGTGCTACTCAAGGCAGGTCTCAGTGCCTCCAGCGTACCCTCTAAGGCCTTTTCAGCTCTTGCATCTGCCCGTCCACTCATTGCCGCCATCGACATCGGCACAGAAGTGGCCAACGTGGTATCCGAGGCTGGAGCGGGACTGGCCGTGCCTCCCGATGACCTTGAGGCTTTCGTGGCAGCTGTTGAATGTCTCGCTAACGACCCAGACGCACGCCACCTGATGGGAGAGTCCGGCAGTGCCTGGATCGCAGAGCGGCGCTCGCCGGCGGTCGTGGCTGGAGCCCTCGCAACCCTCGCCGAGGAGTTGGGAACTAAGTAGTCCAACTCGCCCGACAGGCCCGCATAATCAATCCCAGTGACCGGTAGCGTGTTGTCCCTATGGCACGAGGAGATTCACGCAGTAAGGTGGCGCGCGCGGCCAAGGCCGGTTCATCCGGAGGCAGTGGAGAACCCCGCAGGTATGGCTTCCCCATCGCAATCACCATTGTCGTAGTGCTTGGTGTTCTACTCGTTGGTTGGGCACGTGAGACTCGCGAAGCCACATCAGCACCCCGTGTGGGCGACCACTGGCACTCCGCCTACGACATCTACGTCTGCAGTGCGCCCAACGAAGGAACCTGGCGTTCTAAGGTCCTCAACGAAAATGACCCCAACGGAATCCACACTCACGGTGACGGTCTCATCCACGTTCACCCCTTTAACTCCTTGGCTTCTGGTGACGACGCCATTATGGGCGAGTTCTTCTCATCCTTTGGTGCTATCGACGACACCTCCATCACCCTTGACACCGGAGAGACAATTACTGAGGGCTTCGACTGCGGTGGCCAGCCAGCCGTGCTAAAGGTGGCCCGTTACGATGCTCAGGATCGCGACCGCGATCCCGAGGTCTTCACCGAGGGGTTGGCCAACATCAGGTTTGTGAAGAACCTGGAGGCATTCACGATCGCCTTCCTTCCTGTCGACGAAGTTCCACCTATGCCGCGCCCTGAGCGTTTTACCTTTCTGGAGGCCGTCGACCCGAGGGCCATTGCGTCCGAGGCTCCGTTTGTCGAAGCACCGGCTGAGGTCGACCTCTCGGAACAAGAACCCACCACTTCGGCGGCCGGGTAGCAAACTTCGCTAGAGAGGTCTCGCTATGAGGGCAGTGGTGCTGGTCGGAGGGCAGGGCACCCGTCTCTGGCCGTTAACCGACGAAATCCCCAAGGCCATGCTCCCCATCGGGGGCATTCCCATGATCGAGCGCATGGTCAGCTTTTTGGCCACCCACGGTATTACTGAGGTAGTGCTCTCAATGGGTTTCTTACCCGATGCCTTCGCCGAGGGCTACCCGAACGGCAACTGTTCCGGGATCCCTCTGCACTACGTGGTCGAACCTGAACCACTCGACACCGCCGGAGCCATAGCGTTCGCCGCTACACACGTGGGGATAAACGACACCTTCATCGTGCAAAACGGTGATGTACTCACAGATCTGGACATCGGTACCCTTCTGGCTACCCACCGTCGCAGTGGGGCGGAGGGCACCATCGCCCTGATACCTGTTGACGACCCCTCCCGCTTCGGCGTGGTACCAACCGACGAATCAGGGAAGGTTCTGGGCTTCGTGGAAAAGCCAGCATCTGGTGAGGCACCTACCAAGCTGGTCAACGCGGGTATCTACGTGCTGGAACCCTCCGTGCTCCGCCGCATCCCCGCCGGTATGCGAGTTTCGGTTGAGCGCGACGTGTTCCCGGCAATGGCTACCGAGGAGGCCCTCTACGCCATGGCTTGTGAGGCTTCTTGGATTGACGCTGGTACCCCCGCGACCTATCTGCAAGCAAACCTTGACACGCTCTCAGACCCCGCTGGATCCGTGGTTGACAAGAGCGCCCAGGTGGCTGCCAGCGCGGTTGTGGAGCGCTGCGTTGTACTGGCAGGCGCCTCGATAGGAGAGAATGCGGTCGTGCAGGATTCGATCATCGGCCCAAGGGTCACTGTTGGCGCATCGGCCCACATACTCGCGCATTCAGTGCTAGGAACTGGAGCTGTCGTGGCTGAAGCCGAGTACCTGAACAACCAGTGCCGTCCAGAGGTCACCTGAAATGTCCGTGCTGGTTACTGGAGGTGCAGGCTTCATCGGATCCCACACCGCAGTGGTCCTCCACGAGTCAGGCCGGAAGGTCGTCATCTTGGATGACCTGTCTAATTCGTCGACCGCGGCGGTAGACGCCATCCGTTCCCTTACCAGACCCGATTTGCCGTTTGTAGAAGCTGATGCCGCAGATTCGGATGTAGTTGGAAGGGTAATCGTTGAACATGAGGTAGATGAGGTCGTTCACTTCGCCGCATACAAGTCGGTGTCCGAGTCGGTGGAAAAACCTCTCGAGTACTACTCCAACAACGTTGGTTCTACCATCGGCGTGACCAGAGCCATGATTGAAAACGGCGTGTCGCGCCTCGTCTTCTCATCTTCGTGCACCGTCTACGGCGAGCCCGACGAGGTGCCCGTAACCGAGAGCTCGCCAACAGGAGCAGTCAACCCCTATGGCGCAACCAAACTGGTTTGCGAACAATTGCTTGTCGACGTGGCAGCGGTGTCTGCACTTGACGTCATGGCCCTGCGCTATTTCAACCCCGTAGGTGCCCACCCCAGTGGCAACATCGGCGAAGATCCAATCGGAGTGCCAACTAATCTGGTTCCTTACCTCATGCAAGTAGCTGTAGGTCGACTTGACCGATTGAGTGTCTTCGGTGAAGACTACGACACGCCCGACGGCTCAGCTGTTCGTGACTACATTCATGTCATGGACCTGGCTCATGGCCATGTTGCAGCACTTGACAGTATGGTCCCGCACGGGAGGTTTACGGCAGTCAACCTGGGTACCGGTGAGGGCCATTCGGTACTGGAGGTCCTAGCTGTCGCTAACGAGGTGATCGGAATCTCGCTGCCAACTCAGGTTGCAGGGCGGCGCGCTGGAGACGTGGAGAGGATTTGGGCCGATCCAACCCTTGCGGCCCAACTCCTTGGCTGGCATGCCAATCGGAGTCTGCATGAGATGCTGGCTGACCACTGGCACTGGCAGCAGAAGCATCCGACTGGCTACAGGGCTTCTTAACAGCACCCAAGAGATGTCAGCCGAAGACCTAACCGAACATGTTGAAAGCCTTGTTGTCGCACTTGTACACCATGTAGGTCTGTGGTCTACATGACAGCCATGATGGACACGCTGGCTTGGTTCAGCAGGTGTTGACTCCTTGGCGTTGTCTCCCTGCCATGTGGTATCCGGGGCTCGGGATGATGTCCATCCCGCTGCTGGTATTGGTGGTTGCTTGCGGGTCGACTCAGGTGACAGAACCCATCATCACGGTTGTAGCACCTGTCACCACAGCAGTCCCTGTCACAACGGGTGCTTCCACCACGGTTTGCCTGCAACCACTGCAGTCCCAACTGCGACCACCTCGGCTGCTCCCACTGCCACAACAGCAGTACCCGCAACCACGGCCAGTCCAGTTACCACTGCTGTACCCGCAACCGTTTCCACTACCACGACAACAGTACCCGCAACCACGGCCATCCTTTATGACAACGGTCCCTACCTAGCGGCAATCGATGACTATATGGACAACAACTCCAGCTGGGACGCAGCACCCGGAATCGGTGCCTGCATGAGCCGCAGTACTGAGCAGTTGTCCACCTCTGCCAAAGACCTGATAGTTCGCTACGGGCTGATGGGTGCTCTCCAGCAGATGAACACCCTTGGTGCAGACTCCTTGGTCTTCGGCAATACCTGGCAGGCCTGCATAGGAGAGGGCGAGCAGGCCGTGGCGGGCAGTAACTCTAAGCCAGTACCCGTATTAGGGACCTGCGAGGGATCGATGACCACCCTCCCAGTCGACAGGTCCAAGGTCATGGGCGTAGTCCCGCTGGGCCACTTGGCTCCACCCAGCCATACACAGTCCACGGACCACATCTATTTCCTCCTATCGGGCCACGAGGTCCAACAGGTACCGAGTGTGGACGTCATTGCACCGACCAGTGGGAGCATTGTGAAACTCGCCAACTTCACCAGTGACACCACAGGGTCCATGTTCACCGACTGGCAGATCGAACTCAGTACGTGCACAAACGGGTCGATCCGCTTCGGCCACGTGTCGACGATCTCTCCAGAACTCCTGGCACTCACCACCGGTCCGCCGAGCTCGTGCAACACCTACGGGTACGCCGGCTACATGCACACTGAGTGCAACTGGATGGGTCAGTCAGTTGACTTGGCCGTGTTTGAAGGTGATGTACTTGGAACCGCGGCGGGCCTTGGCACTCCTAATACCCAGTTGGACTTCTGGGCCTATGACTGGGGTGGTGAACTGGCTTCTGCGATCGACCTGAGTGCCCAGCCGGAGGGCATCTTGCGCGCTACTTGCCCCCTCGACTGGTTTAGCGACGAACTTCGCACTGACTTGTACGGGATGCGGATGGAAAATAACGGCATACTCGCTGACGAAGACACTGGCTGTGGCAAGGTCTTCCAGGATGTGCCCGGTGCTGCCAAGGGGTTTTGGTACGCCACTGTGCCTGTGGATGGCAAGTGGTTGGACCACCTGGCCCTCGTTGACACCAACACCCGCAGCGACCACCAAGCCATCTCAGTGGCTGACCTCGTGGCCGATCCTGGCTACTGGATATTCCAGGAGAAGGACTCGGGAACCCATAATCTGGACTTCGCGCTGGTATCGGCTGGTTCGGGCGTCCACTGCTATGACACGTTCAGCGCCGACTCCAATGGCCCGGACGGCGATCCGGACCACTTCCTCATCGAAGTTGTTGACGACGAGACTCTCCGCATCGAACACAAGTCGGGGAACTGCGGCACTGAAGAGGCCTTTACCAGCCCCCACACCTATTCCAGATATCAGATGTAGTCGACAGAACCTACCTGAAGAGGTCCTCGGCGGGGTTCCTGACCACGTCGGTG
>PBSS01000051.1 GCA_002726315.1 Acidimicrobiaceae bacterium | reverse complement strand
GGGCTCCGCCAGCACCTAGAACCTGATTGACGGATTCGGCTTCTGGGGGCTTCTATCGAGAAGGTGGGACGAGGTCTCCCATACCGATGGTCCTCAGTAGGTGCTCTAGAACCTGACAGTCCCCAGGCGTTCCAGGCTGGCAAGGTCATTGGCCTGCACCTGGCCCCAACTGTATGACCAAAGGTCATCATCGATGACGAGCGTGCGTTCGATCGGTGGCATCCAGGAGTAGTTCTCGGGGAAGCAGGCGCCGATGGTGGCTCCTTCGGGTACGTCAAGAGCCTCAATACCGAACTCCATGCCGTACTCGGCCACATCGGCAGCGCCCAAGAACTCGCACATGTAGCCGTCTACCCATGGGTAGAGGTCCTTTTCAGGGGTGGAATCGTCTGCCACGCAGAGCATGAGGGTGATGTCTTCGGGTAAGAACAGTGCCACCTCGGCCTCGGCATCCTCTGGGACTGCGGAGCCTCTCAGGAGGTTGGCGTCAATGGTTGGGCAGGGGAACTCGCCCGGTGCGTCGGGATCAGGCTTGTGGTCGATCCTCCCGACCTCAGTGATAGTTCCTTCACCTATTTGGAGGACTACGGCTGCGTTGATATCGCTGCGCCAGTCGCTGAATGGCATGACTGCCAACTGCTCGGGCTCCCACCACAGGAATGCCCTGTGGTCCCACTCGACTGGGCTGCTGCCACCTCCAGCTTCCCAGGAATCCAAAACGGTGGGCGCGGACAGGTTTGAGACGTCAAAGAGTGTGGCCTTGGAGCCGGTGGTGGTTCCTTCTTCGGTTGCATCCTGACCAACGCCCAGTATGAGGCCATCGCCCACAGGGTGCAGGTACCCGCTGTATCCGGCGATCTTGAGCTCACCCCTCACAGCGGGTGCCGTCGGGTCGGATAGGTCCACCGTGTAGAAGGGGTCGGTTTGGCGGAAGGTGACGACGTAGCCGGTGTCACCGATGAAGCGCACAGCGAAGATGTGTTCACCGCGACCCATGTCACCCACCTGGCCTACCTGGAGCAACTCGTCAGCGTCGCGGGTCAGCACCGTCACCAACGACTCGCTCTCATCTTGGAACCACCATGGGCTACCGAGTGTGCTCGCCACCCGCAGGTGGCCGCCGTGTTCGGACATGGCGAACTGGTTAAGGAGGTGGCCGGGAACCGTGCCCGAGGCAGTGTAGGGAGTAGAGGTCGGTTCAGTCACGTGGAACTGGTGGATTGAGGTGGCGTAGTCGTTGTCAGGCTCGGTCCAGAGGTCCTCGTCGGGTTCCAAATACCGGTGGGTGGCCACATAGAGGTGTTCGTTTCCGGCGTAGACGGTCTCACCGTCGGCCAGGACGCCCATGGTTGACGGAATGCCCAGCGGGGCACCCAAGTCCACAGTGAGGACCGAAAGGGTGGAAAAGCCCGAGAACTCGACTGGGTGGGCAACATCGCGGCAGTTCACGAGCATGCCGTCGGTGACTGTGCCGTTGCCAGCCTCGTGGACGTAGTGAGGTATCCAGTCCGCGATGGTGGTCTGGGCTATGGCCTGCCGGTTGGCCACCTCTGCAGCTTGTTCACTGGCGGGGTTGGATGGATAGACGAAAGGCAGTTCATCTGGTGCCGAGGTGGTGACGATTCGGGCTGCACCGTTGACGACACGGGCGCTCACATAGCGGCCATCAAAGGTGAGCGTGTTGGCGACGGTCAAGTTGGCGGGGTCGCTCAGGTCCACTTCGATGAGACTGGTGAGCTGACGCCACTGGCCAGGAGGGACCAGTCGGCTGAGTGGGCTGGTGTGAGCGTCTTCTACGTCCGGGCCGTAGGGGACAAAGGGTGGTTCCGCGGAGGCCATGACCAGTAGACGATCGTCGGCGAGGAGCAGGTCGTTACTCCACTGGTTCTCGAGGGTGAGCGTGTCGGTGAGAATGGCTTCCGGACCCGACACGTCGATGTTGTGCAACTTACTTCCCTGCACGACGATGATCCGACTGCCATCGGTCTTGATGAGGTCGGGCTCGTCGATGCCCAGTTCCTGCACGTTGGTGCCCGAGAAGTCGACTCCTGCAACCATTGATGCCTCGTCAAAACCGTCCGTACCAAGATCAGGTGCACCAATGGCCATTGCGGAAGACGACATTTCCATGTCCATCCCGGCACGCTCAGGCATGACCGGCCCCCCGAAAAAGCCACCACCCTGGCCCAGGCCGTAGGGGCCGACCCGTTTGGCGGCCTCAGCCCGCAGGTACACCAGCAGGTCCTGACAGGCGGTGAACGGTATGAGGCCACTGGTCAACTCCACCTCGCTGACGTCAACAGTCGCCACTGTGGTCGTCGTTGCCAGCGAACTCGTCGTGGACGTCGTAGTGGCGGCGGGCGGGTCCTCAGGGGGAAGCGTCGAGGTTGCACCTGAGAGACGGATTGGACCTGTGGCATCCACGGACCCACAGGCTGCTGCAGCGAGCGCGATCGCCACTAGCAAAGTGGTGGCGCGATGCCGCCAAAAAGTGTTCATTGGTCACAGCATGGCAGCAACGGAGGCCTGACTCGTGACGCCCGCCACAATGTGCGCACCAGCAATTTCGTCAGGAGGTTGTAGGAAGCCAAGCGGGACGGTCTGCTTCGTAGCTGGCGATGGCATCCTCATGGCGCAACGAGATATCGATGTCGTCTAGGCCCTCGAGAAACCGCTCCTGTGTCGCTGAATCCAACGGGAACGAACAGCGGATGCCTGCATCCGGGGCCTCAAGGGTCAGGTTCGCCACATCGACGGTAACGACCAGCTTCGGGTCGGCTTCGACGGCACAGAGCAGATCCTCGCCCACCTCTGCTGGGACCTCAACGGGCACCAGGCCGTTCTTCGTGCAGTTGTTGCGGAAGATGTCAGCGAAGCGGGGTGACACGACGGCTGCGAACCCGTACTGCTGAATAGCCCATACGGCATGCTCGCGCGACGACCCGGTCCCGAAGTTAGGTCCCGCCACGAGCACCACGGCTCCCTCGAAGCGCTCATCGTTCAACACGAAGTCACGTTGGTCACGCCACTCTGAGAAGAGGCCCTTGTCAAAGCCGGTGCGTTCGACCCTTTTCAGCCAGTCGCTGGGGATTATCTGATCGGTGTCTACATCAGAGCGTCGCAGTGGAACAGCGGTGCCCGAGACAATCTCAACTGCTTGCATCTCTCCTACCTCCTCAGTCCAGGTCGGCCGGTGAGGCGAACCGGCCGGCTATTGCACTGGCGGCAGCCACTGCAGGGGACACCAGGTGGGTGCGGCCACCACGTCCCTGGCGACCCTCAAAGTTACGGTTGCTTGTACTGGCGCAGCGTTCGCCGGATGACAACTTGTCGGGATTCATGGCCAGACACATTGAGCAGCCCGGCTCACGCCAGTCAAAGCCAGCGGCGGTGAGGACAGCCGGAATACCCTCGGCCTCGGCCTGAGCCTTTACGGAACCCGACCCGGGAACCACGAGTGTGCGCACCCCGTCCCTTACTGTGCGGCCTTTTGCTACGGCTGCTACGGCCCGCATGTCCTCGATGCGGCCGTTGGTACAGGATCCAATGAACACGGTGTCGACGGCCACATCCCTGATCGGGGTGCCAGCGGTCAACCCCATGTAGTCCAGTGCCCGGGCAGCTGACTCGCTTTCGTCGGAATTGGTCATTTGGCCCGGGTCCGGAACCGAGCCGTCCAGGCGTGCGACCTGTCCGGGGTTCGTGCCCCACGAAACATGGGGCACCATGTCGGCACCGTCGAGTACGACCTCTGAGTCAAACACGGCGTCGTCGTCGGTCGTAAGCGACGACCAGTCGGCAACAGCGGCTTCCCAGTCGGCACCCACCGGAGCATGGGCCCTGCCAGCCAGGTAGTCGAACGTGGTCTGGTCGGGAGCGATCATCCCAGCCCGAGCACCAGCCTCAATCGACATGTTGCAGACAGTCATGCGTCCTTCCATGGAGAGGTTCCGAATCACGTCGCCTCGGTACTCGATGACCGACCCGATGCCACCACCTGTTCCGAGTCGTCCCACGATCGCGAGGATCACGTCCTTGGCGGTCGCACCGGCGGGTAGTTCACCGTTGACGGTCACTGCCAGGGTTCCGGGTTGCTGCTGGGGAAGGGTCTGGGTGGCCAGTACGTGCTCGACCTCGCTTGTTCCGATGCCGAACGCCAGTGCACCAAATGCTCCGTGCGTGCTGGTGTGGCTGTCACCGCAGACAACGGTCATACCCGGAAGGGTCAGGCCCATTTCAGGCCCGATGACGTGCACGATGCCCTGTCCGGGATCACCCATTCCGTAGAGAGGTATGTCGAACTCTGCACAGTTGGTACGCAATGCCTCAACCTGGCGGCGGCTGACCGGGTCGGCGATGGGCTGGTCGATGTCGGCTGTGGGGACGTTGTGATCCTCTGTGGCGATGGTCAGATCCGGCCGGTGAACGCTCCTGCCTGCAGCCCGGAGGCCGTCGAAGGCCTGAGGTGAGGTGACCTCATGGATGAGATGGAGATCGATGAACAGCAGGCTGGGCTGACCTTCGGTGGCGTGCGCCACGTGGCGTTCCCATACCTTCTGACTGAGGGTCTTCCCCGACATTGCTGCTCTCCTGTCGCCGATCGCCTCCACAGGCTAGGGGCCTCTCGCCCCACCTGCGGTACTGGTTTGCGTGCACCTTCTATCCGACCTGTCGCTTGTGACTGAACCTGGCACCCACAATTGTCAGCCGTTACCTGCTCCGTTCGCTAACGAGCAACCATCCCCTGTAACGCCTATGACCATGAATGGTGGAGTGGCTGCTCGGCGAGGGAAAGAAACTGTCTCAAGTGGCCCTTGCCCGGTCCACCAGGGCCAAGAAGCCAGCCTTGTCGAGGTCCCCCATGTGGCCGAGCACGCTCCCGTTTGCCGTCACGACAATGGCCGCTGGCTGCCCGAAGACGCCAAAGTGGGACCAGATCGGGCCACGGTCGGCAATGTTGGGAAACGAGTCGATGCCCCACTCCGACACGGTCGCTTCACCGTCTTGACTGAAAGTCAGGCCAGCCACGCCGACGAAGTTGAAGTTTGACTCTGCTGCGACCTCGACGACCGTCGGGGCTTCGGCCCTACAGATTGGTCAAGCGGGCGCCCAGAACCAAAAGAGCGTGTCTTGTCCAGTCAGGTCGGCGCCGTAGATTGTGCCTCCACCAATGAGGGTGGCTTCCCAGTCCAGGATTGCAGGAGTGTTAGCCGGGAAGGCGGTGACCGGTGAAATCGTGTCGGCGGTTGCGGCTACCAGCGACGTCGCATCGGTTTCGCTTCCACAGGCGGCTGCCAGCATGGTTACGCCTACCAGAGCGGCGGCAAGCGCAGCAGGTAGATGTGGCGGTTGGTGCACTTCGTGACCCTAGGCCCGTTACGGTCCATTGGGTGAGTACACGCCTTTTGATCCTGTCAGCGCTGCTCTGTGGCATGGCGCTGCTGTTGGCGTTTTCTATCCAGGTCCTGGTATCGCCATGACGCACCATGACGTGGTCGTCATCGGCGGAGGCCCAGGAGGCTATGCGGCTGCCCTGTATGGCGCTTCAGCCGGGCTTGATGTGGGCCTTGTTGAGGAGCATCTGCTCGGCGGGACCTGCCTGCACGTCGGCTGTATCCCCGCCAAGGAACTACTGGAGACGGCTTCGCTGCTGCGGGCGGTCAAGGGAGCTTCGGAGTTTGGGGTCGATACGGGTGGTGAGCCAGACGTGGACCTGTCAGTCAGCCAGGAGCGCAAGCGGAGCGTCATCGACAAGTTGTTCAAAGGCCTCGGGTCACTGCTGTCAGGTCGTGGTGTCACGGTCTATGGCGGCACGGGCCGTTTGGGCCCCGACCACATAGTCACAGTCGAGTACGGCGAGGGCAGCGACCAGGAGGGCACCTCGACAATCCAGGCCGACCACGTGGTCTTGGCAACTGGGTCATCTCCAAGGAGCATCGACGGGTTCGCGGTCGACGGCCAGCTGGTTGTCACAAGTGACGAGTTGCTCTCGATCACCGAAGTGCCCGCGCGGGTGGCCGTCATTGGCGGTGGCGCAATTGGTTGCGAGTTCGCCTCGATGCTCTCCGACCTGGGGTCTGAGGTCACGGTGCTTGAGGCCCTCCCTGAGATCTTGGCCGAGTGTGATGCCGATGTGGGAGCGGTGGTGCGGCGGTCATTTCGCCGTCGTGGAATAAACGTCCACACCGGCGTGTCGGTCGACGGGCACGAGCCCGCGGGTGGTTCGACCACGATCAACTTTGGCAGTGCACCCGACCAGCACCAGGTGGAAGTGGACCTTGTGGTCATGGCCGTGGGAAGGAGGCCTCGGGGTGATGCGGCTGGACTTGTGGGTACACGGGTCGAGATCAACGAGCGAGGCTTCATCTCAGTCGATGGCCGCCTGTTGACCGGGGAACCAGGTGTTTATGCAGTGGGCGATGTGATCTCCACTCCGCAGTTGGCCCACGTGGCCTTTGCCGAAGGCATGTTCGTCGTGAAGGACCTACTTGGCGAAGCTCCGCTGCCGCTGGACCCGGCGACGGTGCCATGGTGCATCTACAGCCATCCCGAGGTGGCCTGTGCCGGCCTGACTGAGGCGGCGGCAGTGGAAGCCGGTCACGAAGTGGTGGTTTCGTCACACAGGTTCGTCGGTAATGGCCGGGCCATGATCGTGGGCGACACCGACGGCATGGTGAAGGTCGTCGCCGAGGCTGGCCCCGATGGTCGCGCCGGTCGCATCCTGGGCGTGCACATGGTTGGCCCGTGGGTGACTGAGCAGCTTGGTCAGGGCTACCTGGCTGTGAACTGGGAAGCCACCGTCGACGACGTGGCAGCACACATCCAACCCCATCCGACCCTGAGTGAACTGTTCGGCGAGACGGTGCTCTCCTTGACAGGTCGCTCCCTGCACGGCTGAGGTGGTGTCCTGATGGCCGACTTGTTTCTTCCGCAACTTGGTGAGGCAATTACCGAGGGAACTGTCATCCAGTGGTTCAAACGGGTGGGTGACCATGTGGCGCTCGATGAGCCGCTCTACGAGGTGTCCACCGACAAGGTCGATTCGGAGGTGCCGTCTCCGGTGGCCGGTGTACTGCTAGAGATCGTGGCCAACGAGGGTGCCGTTGTCGAGGTAGGTGGCCTGTTGGCCAGGTTTGAGATCGACGAGGGCGCTGTTGCTGCGGCTCCTCCGGTATCGGCTGAGCCTGCCGCAGCCCCTGCCCCTGAGCCGGCAGTGGAGTCCGAACCTGAATCGGTACCGGAACCTAAGACTTCTTCGTCTGGTTCATCACGCCTTCTCTCGCCGGTGGTTCGTGCCCTGCTTGCCGACAACGGTGTTGACCCGGCCCGGGTTGCTGGAACCGGAGTGGGAGGCCGCATCACCCGAGCCGACGTCGAGAACTTCCTGCGCGACAACCCTGGCAGGGCCGAGCCGTTCAACTCGATTCGCCGGATTACCGGTAGGCACATGGTGTCTTCCAAGTCCACGTCTCCGCACGTACTCACTGCCATAGAAGTTGACTTCGAGGGCGTCGAGATGGTCAGACAGGCGCATCGTTCTAAATGGAAGGAGGCCGAAGGATCGAGCCTCACCTACCTTCCGTTCATCGTGCGGGCAGTTGTCGAGGCATTGGCCGACTTCCCGCGGATCAACGCCAGCGTGGGTGACGGTGAACTGATCGTGCACGGTGATGTGAACCTGGCCGTGGCTGTTGACCTGAACTTCGAAGGCCTCCTCGCTCCGGTCATCCGAGGTGTTGACGCCATGTCGCTCACCGAGGTTGCGCGAGCGATCGTGGACATGTCTGGCCGGGCTCGTGCGAAGAAATTGCTTCCCGACGACCTAGCCGATGGCACGTTCACCATTACGAATGCGGGGCAGTACGGGACGATGCTCCAATTCCCGATCATCAACCAGCCGCAAGTGGCCATCCTGTCCACAGATGGGGTCAGTCGGAAGCCCGTTGTGGTGGTCGACGACGCTGGTACCGAATCAGTTGCCATCCACTCAGTGGGGGTTCTGGCTCTGGGATGGGACCACCGGGCGTTCGACGGTGCCTATGTGGCGGCATTCCTAGCGAAGTTGCGCGAAGTGATCCAGACCCACGACTGGGAGTCCGAGTTCTGAACAACACCGCCCCTCCCGCTGCCCGGCCGTTTCGCGTCCGTTGGTTGGGGAGGGTGCGCTACCGCGATGCACTAGCCCTGCAGCGGGCGGTCCACTCCCATGGAACCGATGACCACCTGTTGCTCTTGGAACACCATGCCGTGTACACGTTGGGGGTGCGGGCCAACACCGAGAACCTGTTAGCACCACCTGAGGAAGTCGGTGCTGACCTAGAGGTGGCCGACCGTGGGGGCGATATCACCTTTCACGGCCCGGGCCAACTGGTCGGCTATCCGCTCTTGCACCTGCCGGGCAAGCGCGGTGGAGGTATGGCCGACACCGTCGCCTACGTGCGTTCAGTAGAGGACCTGCTGGTCGGAGTCTGTCAAGACCTGGGCCTCACCGATGTGGGTCGCCTCGAGCCCTATCCGGGTGTCTGGATCGAGCCCGAAGGGCCCAACCCGCGCAAAGTGGCCGCAATCGGTGTCAAGTTGACCCGTGCCCGGACAATGCACGGCTTTGCGCTGAACGTTGATCCGGACCTGTCATTTTTTGACCGCATGGTGCCTTGTGGGATCAGTGGCCTTGGCGTGACCTCATTGGCCGCTGAGGGGGTGGAGGTAACGATCGCTGAGGTTGTGGACCTAGTGGCTGAGCGGGCTGCGGGGCAGTGGGCGGGGGGTCCCGTAGAGAGAGCCGACGTGGAGTGGCGTTCTGACGTCAGCGACCTGAGTGCCTTCAGCCGCGGAGAAGGGCCCGGCGCGCAGCCACCGCTGGGGCGCAAACCCAAGTGGATGCGGGTCAACTTGGAAACGGGGCCGGAATATCGGCGGCTCAAAGGCCTGATGCGCCAGCAACAGCTGGTGACCGTGTGCGAGGAGGCCGGCTGCCCCAACATCTTCGATTGCTGGAATGACGGTACGGCAACGTTCATGATCAACGGTGAGCGCTGCACCAGGGCATGTGGCTTCTGCTTGGTCGATACCCGACGGCCCGGCGAGTTGGATGCAGGTGAGCCGGGGCGGGTAGCAGTGGCAGTGGCCGAGATGGAACTCGCTCACGCCGTGGTAACAGCCGTTGCACGCGACGACCTGGCTGACGGTGGGGCGTCGGCGTTCGCAGCCACGATCGCCACTGTCAGGGAGGCCAACCCTGAGACAACCATTGAGGTGCTCATTTCCGACTGCAAAGGCGATCCCGTTTCGCTGGGAACTATCTTCGATGCACGGCCCGACGTGTTGAACCACAACATCGAGACCGTGGCACGACTTCAGCGGCGGGTGCGGCCCTCGGCTTCCTACGCCCGCAGCCTCTCTGTGTTAGCGCGAGCCGGGGCGGCCGGACTCACGACCAAATCGTCGATCATGGTTGGCCTGGGCGAGACCGATGCCGAGGTCGATGGCTGCCTGGCAGACCTGGCAGCGGTGGGCTGCGGCATCGTCACCATCGGCCAATACCTGATGCCAACCACCAACCACCTACCAGTAGAGCGCTGGGTAGAGCCGGCGACGTTTGAAAAATGGGCCGAACTTGGCCTGGCGCTAGGTATCCCACACGTTGAGGCCGGCCCGCTCACAAGGTCCAGTTATCACGCCCGTCAGGCTGCCGCTGCTGTTGGAGGCGTACCGGTGGCGTTGGCATCCCGGTAGCCCCAGGCCTGGAGGCAGACACCGCGCCCTAGCCTTACGCCGTGTTCGCAGAACGCCTTAGCCGAGCCAGGGTCGTTATGGCCGACCAGGACGTGGATGCCATGGTCCTTTCGGTAGGGGCCGACTTGCCCTACTTCTGCGGTTATGAGGCGATGCCGCTGGAGCGCCTCACACTCCTGGTGGTCCCCCGCGACAGTGACGCCAGCCTGATCGTGCCGTTCCTGGAGGCTCCGCGCGTGGTGGAGCGTCCTGGCGTGTTCGACATCGTTTCGTGGAAGGACGGCGAGAACGCAATCACTCTGGCAGCGAGGCTCATCGGAGACGTCGACAAGGTCGCTGTTGGGGACCAGACATGGGCGGGCTTCCTTGTGGACCTCTCGACTGAACTGCCCGGTACCCAGTTCATCCGTGCATCAGAGGTGACCACTCCCATCCGTTCGATAAAAGACACCGCAGAGGTAGAGGCCCTGCGTGCTGCTGGTTCCGCCGTGGACCGTATTGCCGCCCAGATCCAGGCAGGGCAGATCCCGCTCGTGGGGCGGACCGAAGCTGAGGTATCAGCGCACATCGGGCACCGCATCATCGAAGAGGGCCACCAGAAGGTCAACTTCGCCATCGTGGCTTCGGGCCCGAACGCAGCCAGCCCCCATCATGAGCCCGGCGACCGGATGATCCGGCCTGGCGAGGCCGTGCTCTTCGACTTCGGTGGCACGATGGCCGATGCGCACGGAGTCGGCTACTGCTCTGACATCACTAGGTGTGTGCACATCGGTGAACCATCCCCAGGCTTCGCAGCGCTCTACGAGGTGCTCGTTGCATCACATGCCGCGGGTCTGTCTGCAGCCACTGTCGGCACCGCCTGCGAGGTGGTCGATGCTGTGACCCGTAGCGTGATCGATGATGCTGGCTACGGGGAATTCTTCATCCACCGCACCGGTCACGGCATCGGCGTTGAGGCCCACGAGCACCCCAACATCGTGGTGGGAAACGACCTACCCCTGGTTCCCGGCCACGCATTTTCAATAGAGCCGGGCATATATGTGCCAGGCGAATGGGGTGCACGCCTCGAAGACATCGTTGTAGCGGCTGTTGCCGGGCCCGACGCCATGAACCTGGCCGACCACGGCCTGGCCCTGGTCGACGGTTGAACCGGGTCATCGCATGATCGACCTCGACCCAGCGACCGTTCTGTTGCAGTGGGCAGTCGGTGGCCTGTTCCTACTCTGGGTCACCAGTCGGCGCCGCGAGGTGGGCATCGGCTACGGCTGGACCATGCGGATCACCTTTGGACTGATGGCAGCCGGTTCGATGGTGGTGGGCTTGTTATTCAACACGGTTCCCTTGAGGGAGGTGGCTACTGCAGGCGTGGTCCTAGCCACCGGAGTTGCCCTGATCGTGTCAGTCGCACGCCGCCGCGCCGGAGTCGCTGGGCAGAGGGTGGTCGAGGAACAGCGCAGCACCCGGGTGGCTGAGATGACCGGAATCGACGTCGACGTCGCCGAGAAGGCAAGCCGGTTCGACCCCGACATTCCAGAGTTCCCCCCAATCTTGGACATAGCTGCACCTGTTCTGGGGTTGGTGGCACTTGTGGCAGCAGGAGTTGACGCTGGCGGCCCTCTGGGGTTGTCGTTGGCCCGCACACTTGTCGGAGCCGTGTTCCTGGGAGCTGTGAGCGATGCCATGCTGCTAGGCCACTGGTACCTGGTGCAGCCTGGTCTGGCCCGTGGCCCTCTTGTGGAACTGGTCTGGTGGACGGGCCTAGCGTGGCCATTCGAACTGGCTGTGCTTCTCTGGCCGACAGGCATGGTGTCTGTGCTGAATGGAACCATCGACGACGGCTACAACGGCCTGCTGGGCTGGTTCTGGGCCGCGTGCGCGGTCTCGACGATCGTGCTTGTCGGACTGACCCGGGCTGCTCTGCGTGAACGACAGTACAGCGCGGTCATGGCCGCCACCGGCTTGTTGTACCTGGCGATCCTGACCGCCTTTGGAATGGACCTGGTTGCCAGAGCAGTTCTGGTCTGAGCCGGCCAGGGTCCCCTCACAAGGTCTGCCGGTAGGCTCATCGATCCATGGCGCAGGACTCATCTGAAACCTTCCCCGAAGCGGATGCAGTCGATGCACGGCGTGTGTACACCCGCACCGGAGACAACGGTTCCACAGACCTGCTCTACGGCGGCCGGGTGTCAAAGGACTCCACCCAACCGGCCGCCTACGGCGACGTCGATGAACTCCAGGCCTGCATCGGTCTGGCGCGGGCCGCTGCCAGCGACGAGGCCCGGATCGGCTTGGCCGAAATGCTGCTCGGACTGGAACGCGACCTGTGGGTGGTGATGGCCGACCTGGCTTGCAACCCTGAGAAGGTCTCCCGCTTGGACGAGGCCGATGGTCGTCTGACGATGGCCATGGTCAGCCACCTCGAGAACCTGATCGACGAGGTTT
>PBSS01000050.1 GCA_002726315.1 Acidimicrobiaceae bacterium | reverse complement strand
TGAACAACCAGTGCCGTCCAGAGGTCACCTGAAATGTCCGTGCTGGTTACTGGAGGTGCAGGCTTCATCGGATCCCACACCTATTCCAGATATCAGATGTAGTCGACAGAACCTACCTGAAGAGGTCCTCGGCGGGGTTCCTGACCACGTCGGTGGCCACGCTGCCGTTACCGAACCACGACGGGTCCACGCCACGAACCACGGCCACAGGTACCGCGGCAGCTTTGCCCATAACCAACTCTGCAGCAGCGGCGATCTCGTCCACAACGGCCACCTCGGTAACCTGCAACTCACGGCCCAGGGCATCATTGGTGCCTCGTAGGTCCACGATTGGGCGCAGGCCTGCACAGCCGATGGCCACATCGGCCACGCCGCGGCGCCACGGTCGCCCGAAGGTGTCGCTCACGACCACAGCCAAGTCAAGGCCCAGCAGGTGGCCCAGGGCATCACGGATACGGCGGGCCGATCGATCCGAATCCACCGGTAGCAATGCTGCCTGCCCATTGGGCACGTTGGAGAGGTCCACGCCGGCATTGGCACATACGAAGCCATGGCTGGTCTCTGCAATCACCAGGTCGCCTCTGCGGCGTAGTATCCGCACCGATTCGCCCTCAACGATCTGCTTGTGGCCCACATTAGGGTCCACATCCACCAGGCGGTTCTCAGCTTTGGAAACAACCTTTTGGGTTACTACCAGCACATCACCGTCGACCAGATCGACCGCCTCAGCGATCATGCCGGCCAGGTCGTCTCCGGCGGAGACCTCCAGCAGGCCTGTCACCGGGATAACCCTGATTTCATCACTCACGAGTTTGTTTCAGGACAGTTCTTGCAAGGTCGGTGGCCACTTCGGGCGAGGACATGACCGTGTCGGTGATTACGCAGGCCATGCCCTCAGCCTCCACCGCTCCAGCCAGGTCGGTATCGACCGAATCGATTATTAGACAAGAGGTGATATCCCGGTACATGCGTGCCACACCCCCGACTGATACCTCATGGCCTAACTCGCGCATGAGACGATCTGCTGGACCCTTCAACGCAGCCCCAGCGATGATTGGCGATACAGCTACCGTGTCATCCCTCCTGGCCCGGATGGCATCTGCAATGCCGGGCACGGCCAGCAGAGGCCCTATGGACACGATCGGATTCGACGGTGCCACCACGACCAAGTCGGCCCCTGCAATGGCCTCGAGCACACCTGGACCCGGTAGTGAAGCTTCGGCACCGTCAAAACGCACCGACGAGACCGGCACATCGTGGCGCAGCCGCACGAAGTACTCCTGGAAGTCCACTTCGTTGCCCAATCCGCCGTCATCGGCCAGCGTCACCTTTGTGACCACTCGGTCCTCTGTCATGGGAAGCAGCGTCGACTCAAGACCCCAGCCCGCAGCAACCTCCGCCGTCACCGCGGCCAGACCTGCGCCACTAGCCAGGCGACCCGTGCGGTAGAGATGGGTACCCAGGTCGACGTCACCCAGATTGAACCAGGTGTCGCCCCCATAACGGTCGAGTGATCCCATGGCCTGCCAGGTTTCGCCTACCAGGCCCCAGCCGGTCTCTGGGTTGTTGGCCCCGGCCAGGGTGTAGGTGACCGTGTCCAGGTCGGGGGCGATGTAAAGCCCGTGCATGATCAAGTCATCGCCTGTGTTCACCACAGCGGTTACCTCCGACGGAGGTAACACCTGCACCAGGCCTGCCAACAGCCGAGCGGCGCCGACCCCGCCGGCTAGCACAGTTATCAACGTAGGTTCCTCACCTCGGAGGCCGGAGTGAACCCTCAAGGAGAGCCAAGTCAGCGTCGACCATCATCTCCACCAGGTCGGCGAAACCAGTCTGAGGCTTCCAACCTAGACACTCTTCAGCCTTAGTGGAGTCACCCACCAGGAGGTCCACCTCAGCAGGGCGTAGGAACGTCTCATCGACCACCACGTGTTCCTGCCAGTCCAGGCCCAGACGGCCAAAGGCCAGCTCGCAGAACTCCCGCACCGAGTGAGTCTCACCGGAACAGACCACGAAGTCGTCGGGTTGGTCCTGTTGGAGCATCAGCCACATGGCTTCTACGTAGTCGCCGGCGAAACCCCAGTCACGCATGGCATCCAGGTTGCCGAGCCGCAACTCGTCGGCAAGGCCCAGGGAGATGGTGGCGGCACCATGGCTGATCTTGCGGGTAACAAACTCAAGGCCACGACGGGGGCTCTCGTGGTTAAACAAGATCCCCGCGGAGGCATGCAGGTCATAGCTCTCGCGGTAGTTGATTGTGATCCAGTGCCCGTAGACCTTGGCGACTCCATATGGACTGCGCGGATGGAAAGGGGTGTCTTCGGTCTGGGGGACCTGACGGGCGTGACCGAACATCTCGCTCGAACTGGCCTGGTAGTAGCGGATGGAGGGATCGACCAGCCTGATGGCATCAAGCAGGCGGGTGACACCGAGGGCAGTCGTCTCTCCAGTCAGGAGCGGCTGGCCAAACGAGGCATGCACGAAAGACTGGGCGGCCAGGTTGTATACCTCGTTGGGCCGGTGGTTTCTCAATATGTCGATCATCGACGCCTGGTCCAGCAGGTCACCGGAGGCGATCTCTACGCTGTCGGTCAGGTGAGCTAGGCGCTCCATGTTCACTGTGGAACTGCGCCGAACCATGCCGATCACGTCGTAGCCCTTGTCCAGCAGCAGTTCGGCCAAGTAGGAGCCGTCCTGGCCAGTGATGCCCGTGATGAGTGCCCGCTTTGACATGGCCACCATTCTGCCGGTCAATCCCCGTCGGGAGGCACTTGACTTTCCGACGACACTCTCGTTCGCCAGTCGGCCATAACGTCAGCCAGGGTCTCAGACAGGTCGGATCGGGGCTCCCAGCCCGTGTCGGCTTGCAGCACCGTGGAGTCTCCGCACAACTCCGGGACTTCGACGGGTCGAAACAACTCCGGGTCCGGAACGAGGCGCATCGGCCGGGTGGCGAGGGCCACGAGGTGTTCGGCCACATCCGAGATTGGCACAGCCATACCTGAACAAACGTTGTAGGCCACACCAGCACGACCATCCACGGCAAGCATCCGGTAGGCCCGCACCACATCGCGCACATCGGAGAAGTCACGCAGTGGCGTCAGGTCGCCCACGGGTACCTCGTCGTCACCCGAGAGTTCATTGGCCGCGATTCGCGAGGCGATGGCCGGGCACACGAACCTGTCGCTCTGACCAGGCCCCAGATGGTTAAAGGAGCGGGCGCGCACAACGTCCTGGCCAAAACCTAGGTGAGCCTGTTCAGCAACCATGTCAGCAGCCGCCTTGGAAACCGCGTAGGGCGATACCGGCCGCAGTGGTACCGACTCACTGATCGGCAGGTCAATCGGATCGACCGCGCCGTACACATCGGCACTCGTCACGGTCACCACCCGGCTCACGCCAGCCTCCCGGGCTGCTACCAACACATTGAAAGTGCCTTCAACGTTCACCCGTAGGGTCTCTGCCGGGGTAGTCCAGGACCTTCCCACATCAGCCTGTCCCGCCAGGTGAAACACCACCTCTGGGGCAGCGTCAGCCACCAGGGCCAGCAGGGCATCTGCATCGAGCACGTCGGGCCCGCCGTGGGACCGGTCGGTCTCGACCACCTCGTCGCCACTATCACAGAGGTGTGCCACCAGGTACTGCCCCACGAAGCCGGCCGCTCCCGTCACCAGCGCCCTCACAGGGTTGCCCCGCCACTGCCAGAGTCGAGGCACCCGGGTTTGACGTCATTTCTTCCCACGAGCGCACCATAGACCTTTCCATCGGTAGTGGTGCTGCCTGATGAGTGGGTCCATAGGGCTAGGGTCAGTTCACCGTGGACGCTGCCGAGACACAGGGCCCCAAGGCCGCGCACATTCCGCCCCAATCACAGTCGACCCCCCCTGCGCTGACACCCAAACCCCCTCCAGCGCCCTTGGTCGGTGTGGTACTGGTGGCCCAAGACCCGGGGGACTGGTTCGATGACGTACTTGCGGGTCTTGCAGCCCAGGACCACCACCACCTCGATGTCGTGGTGGCCGATGCCGGCCGCAAACCGGGCCTAGCCGACCGGGTACTCAACGTGCTGCCCGATGCCCACACTGTCAAGGCGCCCGACTCATCAGGCTTTGGAGTGGCAGCTAACCGGGCGGTTGTAGGTTCCAGCGGAGAGGAGGCCAACAGGGGAACCGGCCCTAACCGGATACCCAACTACTACCTGTTCATGCACGACGACATTGTGCTGGATGGAACAGCTGTCAGGCGCATGGTGGAGCGTGCGGCGTCGGCCAATGCAGGCGTGGTCAGCCCCAAGATCCTCTCTGGAACCGAAGGCCGCATCCTCCACGACATGGGCTCCAGCATCGATCGCTACGGCTCACCCGTGCCCCGTCTGCATCCCGGCGAGATGGATCAGGGACAATACGACGCCACGCCCGACGTGTTCGCCGTGGCCGAGGCTGCCCTGCTTGTGCGCACCGACCTGTTCGCAGCCATTGGGGGCTTCGACCCCGAGATTCGTTCCCTTGATGGCCACGTGGACCTTTGCTGGAGAGCACGCCTAGCCGGAGCGTCGGTCACGACAGCCCCCACCGCTGTCGGGCGCACCGTTGGAGTCGACACTTCGGAAAGAAGCGGCACCAACCCCGCCATCCTGCGACCCAGGAACCGGCTACGCATGTCGCTCACCAACCAGGGGCCTGCTCGATCTGTTGCCATGGTGGCCGAGTTGGCCGCAGCCACAGTTCTGGGGGTCGCCTACGGCTTGCTGACTGGCCGCTTCCGCCATGTCTGGGGGCTGCTCAGTGCCTGGCCTTGGAACCTGCGCCGCTGGTCAGGAATTCGTCACAGGCGTCGCATCATCGCCAAGCACCGCCAAGTGGACCCGGCCCTCATAGTGGCGGGCCTCGACACGCCCCACCATGCCATAAGGCGGGTCGTGACTGGCCGCGCTCCCTACGGCACCGGAGACGAGGCACCCAGCAACATCGCCTTCCACCACATCTGGGGGGCCCTGCTCGGACCGGGTGGTATCGCTCTCATTGCCAGTGCAGCCGTCCTGGGCTTTGGCTCACGCCACCTGCTCACCCGGGGCCTCCCCGCAGTAGGAAGGTTCCAGGCTCTGCCGATGGATCCCATGGACCTGGCGAGGGCCTGGTGGCACGGTTGGCGTCCCACCGGAACAGGGGTGGCCACACCTGGGCCTGACGCCCTAGCGCTGCTTGGCGTGGTGGCCCGCCTCGTACCGGGTAGCGACAACCTCCTTTGGACAGTGGTCGTGCTCTCAGCCCTGCCAGTTGGGGCCCTAGGCATCTGGCGCCTCGTACGACCTGTGGGTGGCGGTCGGTCCCGTGCCGCAGCCGTGCTCACATACCTAGCCGTGCCGATTCCATACGATGCCCTCCGTGAGGGCCGCCTTGCCCCTCTGGCTGTCTACGCTTCGCTGCCTTGGATCGCTCATCGCCTCGCCGAAGCCCAAGGGGTAGTTCCCTACGGGCAGAGAGGAGGTGACCCCGGCCCCGGAACCCGCATTCGCAACGTGGGCTCCGACATCCTCTTAACCGGCCTCGTAGTGGCAGCCGCCATTTCCATAAATCCCACTGTGTTGCTGTTGTTGCCTGTACTGCTCATAGGCCTCATCGTTGGCAGCCTCCTAGCTGGCAGCATCACCGGCCTCACGCGACTGGTCGCTGTGGCCACCGGTGGGGTGCTAGTAGCGGCTGTGGTCCAACTGCCACTGTTGCTCGACCTGTTCGACAACCAACGCCTCGATTCCCTGGCAGTACCCACCACGTGGCCCAGTGGGAGCCTTGGGGCCTGGGCCATGTTCACTCTCGACACCGGGTCCCCTCTGGCTGGACCATCATGGGTCGGCACCTTCGGCATCGACCGGATCGGCTGGGCGGTACTCATTGTCCCGGTCTTGGCACTCCTTGCGACCACCGGCTGGCGCTTGGCCATCAGCATCCGTGCCTGGTTCATCGTGGCCGGTGGCTTCGCCTCTGTCTGGCTGGCGGACCAGGGTTGGTGGCAGGGCCCTGCCCTGTCGGCTGAACTGCTGTTGGTTCCAGTTGCCCTGGGTCTGGCGTGGGCTGCATCGGCTGCAGTTGCCGACATTGGCACGACCATTTCCAGGCTTCGACGAGGACCTGACTGGCGAAATGCCCTTCCAGCCATAGCCGGCTTGGCCCTAGTCCTCACCGTGCTTCCCGTAGTGGTCGGTTCTCTGGGGGGCCGCCTCGGTATGCCCGACTCTGACCTGCCCTCAGCCCTTCCATTCATCGCCGAACCACGTTCGGGCATCGGTGACCCAACCAGCGGTGGCGACAACAGGGTGCTGTGGGTTGGGGAGCCCACAATCCTGCCAGCCGTTGGCATACCGCTGGTCCAAGGCCCACTCTCGGGTGCCGTGGCGATTGCAGTCACCGAAGGCCGTCCCGACCTGCTCGACCAATGGCCCTATGATCTCACAGAAGCCCCGGGTGTCGTCGGTATCAGAGACGCTCTTGCCAGAGCCCTGGATGGCCGAACCAGCCGCCTGGGAGCTGCCATCGGAGCCTGGGGGGTAGGCCACGTGGTGCTCGTAGAGCGCTCGGCTCCCGCTCCCCACGAGGCGGTCGAAGCCCCTCTACCACCGACCTATGCAGCGGCTCTCACCCGGCAACTCGACCTAACGCGCGTCGAGGGCCTCAACAGTGCAGTGACCATCTTCGAAAACATCGCTACAAAGCCGGTCCACGCCGTCGTACGCGACCGCACCGGCAGGGCCGTACCAGCAGTGATTACACCCTTGGCTTACGATCGACGCCAGGTGAAGGCATCGGCTGACGGCGCCTACCGGTGGATTCTGGGCCCCGAGGGGTCCTGGTCCTTCAGCGTTGACGGCACCACCAGGCCGCTCGTACCCGCCGGCGAGGCCGGAGGCATACCAGACCGGTCTTCAGTGAGGGTGGCCTCGGGCACCATCGGCGAACTGGCCCACGACGGAGAATCATCCCGATCCCGCCGCCTTGTACAGGTGGCCGCACTCTGCAGCGTGCTTTTGCTTGCCAGTTGGTTGCGCACTGACCCTGAACCGGAGTGGTCATGAATGCCGTCCGGTACCCAGCCCTGGTTGTCTTGATAGCCCTGGTCGTTGGAGCAACCCTTTTTGCCACATCAGCCACCCCGGTTGGCAACGCCACCCTGCTTCCTCCACTTCACTCAGCACTCTCCACTACGCCTGACTCAGGTGACCTCTGGTTTTGTGTGGGCCCCACAGTTGACATGGACGGAATCAATGAACGCATCGTGACCCTCACCAGCATCTCCGACGAGGCGACCCTTGGCCGGGTCAGCGTCATTGGCAACAAGGGAGCCGACGTGGAGCGGGCCTTCCAGCTTGAACCCGGGAGGAGCATCGAGATCCGTCCGGGACTGTTCGTGCCAGGAGCCCTCTTTGCCGGTATCACAGTGGAGGTGCCCGGTGGGAGGGTGCTGGTGGAACAGCGCATTACCGGCGGCAGGAATGACGATGAAGCCACCCCGGGAATCGGCACGGGTGTCGACGAATCACCCTGCGGCACGATCACGTCGGCTTCATGGCAGGTGCCGTGGGCCACCACGGCTGAACCCGGAAACCGAGCAGCACTGCTCGCCTATAACCCGTTCAGGGCCCCAGCCGTCGCCGACCTGCGTTTCATCGGCGATCTCGGCCGTCGCGAGACCTTAGATACCAGAGGGGTGGTCGTAGCCGGCCGGTCCCTTGCCGTATTCGACCTTAACGAACTGATTCCCAACTCGTCAGTCGTGTCGGCCAGCGTCGACACCCGAGTCGGGCAACTTGTCGTTGCACGCCTCCAAGTCACCAGCCTCCCGACCACAGAATCCGGCACTACAGTGGGCAGCACCGGCCTAGCTGTCACACCCGGCCTACCCGAGACATCTGACCGCCTATTCCTGCCGGGCGTGTCCAGAGAGCGAGACATCACCTCGTCGGTTGTCGTGATGAACCCGGGTGAGGATGCAACCGAACTTGAGGTGCTGGTCAGGCCCGAGTCGGTCGGCACCTTTGTGGAACCCTGGCGTTTGACCCTGCGGGGCCGCCAGCGTCAAGTGGTGGACCTGGACTCTGGCCGGATTGCAGACATCGGTCGCTTCGCTATCGAGGTGCGCTCCCTTGACGCCGTGCCCCTGGCCGCTTCACTCATTAGCCGACCTGTGGAAGGGGCTTCATCTGCTGGGCTGTCGGTGCTTCCAGCCGTGGGCGCTGCCGCCACCGACTGGATGGTGCACCTCACAGGTCCAGCAGACCAGGCATTGCTGGTGGTTTCCAACCCGGGTGAGACCACCATTGCCACCGTGCGCCTCTCGCTGCTCGGAGCCGCATGGCCCTCAGACATCCCGGACCTCTACGAAATTGATCCAGCTGGCCACGTAGACGTAGAACTCGGAACAGCCATCTCGGCCGAGGCCACCGTCCTCGTTGACTCGACCGTCCCAGTGTTGGCAGTAATGCGGCGTAACAACCCGTCTGGTAGGTCCTCATCATTCGGCATGGCCATTGCCGGAACCCAGTCCAGGCCATCTCCTTGAACTAGTGGCCGGGAACGAGCCACCAGGGGTCAGTGGTCGCCGCAGCCCTCAGGTGTTGAGCCGGGCTCTCTCACCTCGGCCAGCGAACCCCACAGGTGTGTGGCACTCACCTGACCCAGATGGTGGGCCCTCGTGACGCCTCTGGCATCGGCGATCACAACGAGTGGTACAGCGTCGATCTGGTAGCGGTCGTGCACGGCGGCGTCGATGCCGACTTCTACCTCAACCACAGCCACCTCTGAACTTTCCAGCAGAAAAGCACGCTCCAGCACGCCCGCACACGACTGGCAGGTTGCCGACGTGAACACTGCAACCAGCCATGGAGTCTCGGGCCTGGCGAAGTCAGCCCGGTCAAGCTGGCCCGGAACGGTCCAACCGGTTCGGACAGGGGCATCGGGGCCGCGTCGCTGGAGCAGTGCCGCAACAGCCGAAGCAGCCGTCGCGACGACGACCAGGAGCAGCAGGCGGTCCATCAGGTGCCCGGTGGGGGAGAGTGGCCCTCGAGCCGATCAGTCCACAGGGGCTGGAGACGGCGAACTGACAGTCCCAGAGGCTTCACCGGCTGACTCATCGACCGTCGTCTGACTGGTATCGCCACCTGAGCCGGTGTCGGTGGACAGGCCCACCAGCCGGTTGACCTCTTCACCCGAGATGGTCTCACGTTCCAGCAGGGCACGGGCGATGAGAGTCAGGGCGTGTCGGTTTTCGGTTAACAAAGTACGACAGCGGTCTTCGCCCTCGGTGAGGATGCGCTGGACCTCCTCATCGATCACCGTGGCGGTTTCATCGGAGTAGTCACGCGTTGACATGAGGTCTTCGCCCAGGAACACCTGGTTGTGGCTGCCCCACGCCATGGGGCCCACGCGGTCGCTCATGCCCCACTCGCGCACCATCTTCTTGGCCTTCTCTGTGGCGCTGACCAGGTCGTTGCTGGCACCGGTGGACACGACACCAAAGACAAGGTTCTCGGCCATCCGGCCACCCAGCAAGATGACCAGCGAGTCCTCCAGGTAATCCTGTCGGTAGGAGTGCCGGTCCTCCGCCGGCAACAGCATGGTGACGCCCAGAGCCATGCCGGTGGGGATGATCGTGACCTTGTGGAGGGGGTCGGCGTTGGGCAGCACCGTGGCGCAGAGGGCGTGGCCCGCCTCGTGGTAGGCGGTTAGTTCCTTCTCCTCGGCGGACATGGCCAATGATTCGCGCTTCTGTCCCATGAGGGTGCGGTCGCGGGCCGACTCGAGGTGCTCGGCGTGGATGGCATCGGCACCCTCGCGTACGGCCACCAGGGCAGCCTCGTTGATGAGGTTGGCCAGGTCGGCACCGCTCATCCCGGGCGTGCCACGGGCCACGACATCGAGGTCAACGTCTTCTCCCATGCGCTTGCCCTTAATGTGAACCTCGAGAATCTGCCTGCGGTCCTCGAGCTCAGGCAGAGGCACTATCACCTGGCGGTCAAATCGACCGGGGCGCAGCAGCGCCGGGTCGAGGATATCGGGCCGGTTGGTGGCGGCCAGCATCACGATGCCCTCAGAACTCTCGAAGCCATCCATCTCGGAGAGCATCTGGTTCAGCGTCTGCTCGCGCTCGTCGTGGCCGCCGCCCAGACCAGCGCCGCGCTTTCGGCCGATGGAGTCGATCTCGTCGACAAAGATGATGGCCCGCTCCATCTTGCGGGCCGAGTCGAACAGGTCGCGGACCCGACTGGCACCGACACCCACGAACATCTCCATGAAGTCGGAACCGGTGACCGAGAGGAATGGCACCCCGGCCTCACCGGCAACAGCCCGGGCGATAAGGGTCTTGCCCGTGCCCGGCGGTCCGACCAGAAGTACGCCCTTGGGCACGCGCGCCCCGATCTCGGAGAACTTGTCGGTGTCTTTGAGAAAGTCCACGACCTCGCGGATCTCCTGTTTGACACCGGCGTAGCCGGCCACGTCTTCAAACGTCGTGCCGGGCCGCTCGCTCGAGTAGGTCTTGGCCT
>PBSS01000049.1 GCA_002726315.1 Acidimicrobiaceae bacterium | reverse complement strand
CCGGTGAGTGCGCGAGGAGGGACTTGAACCCTCACGTCCTTGCGGACACAGGAACCTGAATCCTGCGCGTCTGCCAATTCCGCCACTCGCGCGAGCAGCGTCGGGAAGGGTACCGCGTGTCTCACCGATCAGCCCGTTGTGGTGAACCAGCCCACCCACGGTCAACCGGTAGCATCAAGCGCACAGTGAACGATCAGGTCCTGACTCTTGTCGGGCTGGGCGTCCTCGCCCTCGTCTACTACGCGTTCCTCCGGGTAGTGCGATCAGCTTGGCTGGCATCCCGATCGTCCCGTGCGGTGCGCGGGTGGGGTGTGTCACACCTGTTCGTGGTTGAGCCCGAATCGATGAACGGGCGGGTAATTAATCTCTGCGATGACCTGATCCTGGGTAGGGCAGCGGGCTGCTCGGTGACAATTGACGACGATCATGTGTCACAGTTGCACGCAAGGATCTTTCACAGAAGTGGCCAGCTCGTGGTTGAGGACCTCGGTTCGGTCAATGGGACCTATATGAACCGCGACAGGGTGACCGTTCCGACTGTCATCGGAGCGGGGGATCGTCTCCAGGTTGGAGACACGATCCTCGAGGTTGCCTAATGCCACGGTCTCGACACTCGTTGTCATCACAGTTCCTGGGTACCCGTTGATGGGGCCTGCGGGGCGGCGCTATCGAACGCGTAGTTCAGTGCGGATTGTCTATGCCGGAGTGACCGACGTGGGACGCATTCGTGAAGCAAATCAGGACAGCTTCGGGTCGGTTGAGGGCCTGTATGTCCTTGCCGACGGAATGGGAGGTCACCGCGGAGGTGAAGTGGCATCCACCGTGGCAGTTTCGGCCACCCTTGATGGGTTCAATATTCATACGAGAAAGGGCCTTGCAGGAGCAGTGCTGCGTGCCAACCGGGCGGTAATCGTCCATGCTGCAGGTGATCCACATTTGACAGGCATGGGTACGACCATCTGTGCCCTGGCCCAGGTGGAGGGTGACGATGGAGAGGAAGCCCTAGCCGTTGCCAACGTGGGCGACAGCCGTGTCTACCGGTTTTCGAACAATAGGTTGGAACAGGTCAGCGACGACCACAGTCTCGTTGCAGATCTGGTGCGGGCAGGTGACCTGAGTCTCGATGAGGCTGCGAGACACCCGCAGCGGAACATCCTCACGAGGGCACTCGGCATCGAGGCTGACGTGTCCGTCGACACCTGGGAGTTGGTGCCAATCGAGGGAGATCGCTACCTCCTATGCAGTGATGGCCTTGTTAACGAGTTGGATGATTCTGGGATCGCGCGGATTCTCCGAGATAAAGCTGACTCCGAGGCAGCCGCGGTGGAACTGGTTCGCTCTGCCGTAGATGTAGGGGGTCATGACAACGTGACTGTCATAGTTGTTGATGTAATTGCTGCTCCAAGGGTTTCAAGCGGGGTTGATCTCACAAGAATTCCTGTAAGGCCCGAGAGCGCTTCAACGCTTGGTCTCTCTGATGGAAAGAGAACAGTGTCAGCTTTCGCAATACGCCTTGGTGGCATTGCGCTGGCTCTTAGTGTTCTCTTGGGGTCGGTAGTAGGTGTGATTGGCATCTATGCCCGGAGCGGCTGGTTCGTCGGCTTCCACGACGACAATGTGGCAGTGTTTCGAGGTAGGCCCTCTGGGATCCTCTGGTTTGACCCGACCCTCACAGAGGTGAAGAAACTCCAGATAATGGACCTCACCGAGGACGACAGAGCACTCGTGATCGATTCCATCAAGGTGGCCTCACTAGAGGATGCCAACCGCGTGATTGAACAACTCGTCGAACACTCCGCTGATCAACATCAGCGACCGAAGGTCCGCAGGTAGAATCTGCCTCCATGTCAAGCGAAGGTCCGACCGTATTCAACGGCCGGTATGAACTCCACCGTCAGACTGCACGTGGCGGAATGGCCGATGTGTACCTTGCACGTGACCTGCTTCTAGATAGGCCCGTAGCTGTCAAGGTGCTATTCAACGAATTTGCCGATGAACCGGATTTTGTCGAAAGGTTCCGCCGGGAGGCTCAGGCAGCTGCCAACCTGAATCATCCCAACATCGTCAGCGTCTACGACTGGGGTGAGGAACAGGGAACGTACTTCATTGTCATGGAATATGTTGAGGGGCGAAGTCTCGCTGAGATGATTCGCACCGAGGGCCCCCTCCACCCGGATCGGGCTGCTGACATAGCCACGGACGTTGCAGCGGCTCTTGGGTTTGCCCATCGCAACGGTCTGGTTCATCGCGACGTCAAGCCTGGCAACGTCCTAGTAACTCCAAGCGGACAAGTAAAGGTGGCTGACTTCGGCATTGCAACGGCCATCGCCGGTGCACAACATGATCTCACTCGGGACGGAAAAGTCATGGGTACAGCCACCTACTTTTCACCTGAGCAGGCCCAGGGCCGACAGGTAGATCCTCGGAGCGATCTCTATTCGCTGGGCGTTGTCCTCTACGAAATGCTTCTAGGTCGTCCGCCGTTTACAGGTGAGACCCCTGTGGCAGTCGCTTATCAGCATGTCCAGAATAGTCCCCCATCACTTCGCCAGTCGGGGGCCGCCGTGGCTGAGTCGCTCGAGGCTGTGACCCTCAAACTCATGGCCAAGAACCCTGTTAACCGGTACCCAACGGCAGAGGACCTCCGTAGCGACCTTCGACGTTACCGCGAGGGAGCCCATGACCTGCGGTCCTCTGCCCCACAGGGAGCGCCCGGCAGGCCTGAGATTGCCGTTCCGGCCCAGCATCCGAACCATGGTCGAAGTACGCGCACCCGACGTGACGACGGGCTACGTCGCACCCTGTTGTTTACAGTCGTTCTGGCAATCTTGGTAGTTGTGCTCGGCTACTTGGTTGTTGAGTTTGTGGACACACTCGGTAGTCCCGGTGACGAATTGCCTCCAGCCCAGATTGGTCTGGTTGAAGTTCCAGCCCTAATCGGAACTCCATTGGATGAAGCGCGCGCGGCCCTACGTGACTCCCGGTTGAGTGTCCAGATGGACTACGAGGTGAATGCCGATTTCCCTGAGAATACGGTGTTTGACCAGGATCCATCTGCAGGTACTCGGATTGAGCCGGCCGAGACCGTACGTCTCTTGGTCAGCCAGGGAACTGGCCCGATGATCCTCTTGGCGGTTGTTGGAGATGCCGTGGCCGATGCCATTCGTGACCTTGAGGCGATGGGTCTGACAGTCTCACCAGTTGATACTGAGGATCCGGTTGTTCCAACTGGCCAAGTAATAGACCAGTCGCCAGTTGCGGGTTCCGAGATTGTGCCAGGTTCCAGAGTGATCCTGTTCGTGTCATCAGGACCAGCCGTCGAAGAAGTACCGGATCTCACGAACCGCCCTGTGCTTGATGCAATGAACATCATTTCCCAACTGGGTTGGCGGGCCAGCACGTTTGAGGAGAGCAGCCTCGTCGTTCCGCCTGGTCAGGTGATCAGGACCGAACCACCTGCCCGCAGTTCGTTGTCACCGGGGAGCAACGTCGAGATTGTGGTCTCCACCGGCCTACCAATGGTGGGTGTACCGCCGGTCGTGAGCCTGCTTGAGACGACTGCAGTCTCTGAACTGGAGGCAGCGGGTTTCGGGGTGAACGTGGTTTATGAGTCACTGCCGACGAACAGTCCAAATGATGGAAGGGTTATCAGTCAGAGCCCACTGGCTGATGTAGAAATCGACTCCGGGAGCTTTGTCACAATCGTCGTCGGAGCTGCAGAAACAGCGGACAGCGTCAGCGGCGAGGTGGAGGCTGATACCGGTGTTGGCGATGGAGCCCCTACGGACAGTATTCCTGGCTAGTCAGTCAATTCGAGCCAGGAAGTTCGTCAACAAGTCGTGGCCTGATTCGGTAAGGATCGACTCGGGGTGGAACTGCACCCCTTCGACATCAAGCTTTCGGTGTCGCAAGCCCATGATCAGGTCGTCGTCACTTGTTGCCGTTATGACTAGGTCGTTTGGAAGGGAGGGTCTGTCGACGAGCAGAGAGTGGTAGCGGGTTGCCTCGAGTGGATTGGGTAGGCCGACAAAGATGCCGTCACCGTTGTGGTTGATTTGGGAGGTCTTCCCGTGCATGACTTTGGGTGCCCTCACCACATTTCCACCCCAGGCGGCTCCGATGCACTGGTGCCCCAAGCAAACTCCCAGCACTGGGATCCGGCCGGCAGCCCATCGGATCGCTGCCATCGAGACACCGGCCTGTTCGGGTCGACCGGGCCCGGGACTGACAAGCAAAGCATCAGGTTGCAGGTCGGCTGCTTCATCGACGGTGATGGCGTCGTGGCGGCGGACAAGTGGCTCTGCACCTAGCTCCCCGAGATACTGAACCAGGTTGTAGACAAACGAGTCGTAGTTGTCGATTACCAAGACGCGGGGGCTCACAAGAGCAACGGTAGCCAGATGGAACGCCGGAGCAGGCGGAGTTACCCGTATCCTCCCCGGCATGGTCGCGTCTGAACATCACGATTCGGGAATACCTGAGCAAGGCGGTCAACCCAATAGACGACCTGTTCAGAAGTCCAGGTACCAGAGTGGTCGAGTGACACCCAAGGGCGGGGATTCTCAACAGGGTGTTTCTGGTACCGGTGCGGGGGGTTCTTCGCCGACTTGGGTGCCAGTACTCATGTTCGGCCTGCTCGGCCTGGGTATCTTGATCATCTTCTTCAACTACGTGGGTTGGATGCCCGGTGGTACCAGCAACGGAATCCTGCTGCTGGGACTGGGATCGATTCTGGGCGGCATCATTACTGCAACCCAATACCGCTGATCATTTTCACCGTGGGCCCACTGGCAGGTAAGCCACTGCTGTAATTCCAGGGATGTCATTTCCCACAGAGTTGCCCACAGCCTGTGGATAACAATGAACCCAAACGCTCTTGGTCACAAGCGAGGTCTGGTTCAGTCTTCGTTAGACAAGGCCTCCATCTCGTCCATGCAGTGACGTGGAGGCTCAGGTTCTTGTTCGTTTGCCACGGTCATCCGCACCTCGGTGCCACAGGTAGTGCACTTGTAGTGGAACTTGACCGCGCGGAGTTCACCGGGATCAGGTGGCTCAGGGCGAGGAGCCGCTAGCGCTCGCAAGAAACCTAGTCCTAGGCGCAACATGATGATGCTGGCTGCGATGGCGATGAGAATCTGGAAAGTTCCCACGAAGGATCACCCTAATTGGCGAAATGCAATTCTTGGCACGACGGTCTGGTGGAGCTGATGGGAATCGAACCCACGACCCCCTGCTTGCAAAGCAGGTGCTCTAGCCAACTGAGCTACAGCCCCGTAAGGAGCGACCAGCGTACGGCATTGGTGACCGCAGCCACCCGTAGGCCATTGCTGTGGCGGGGTGTTGCCAGCTCATCAAGGAGCCATCGGTCGTCCGAACGGCAGGGGTTCTTGCCATTCGGCCAAGAAGGATTCAGCCTTCTCGCAAGCTCCTAGGAAGGGGCCATCCGGGTGGTTCAGGAATTCGGTCACAAATGAGGCTGCTGTGGTAATTGCCTGCTGGCGGTCGGCGATGAGTGGGCCCGCGGTGGTGATGAAGTCTGGAAGTGCTGTGATGCCGCGCTGCCGACATACGGCAACTGCCCTCGCTGTGAGTGGTAGTGGCCCGGTCGGCACGAGTACAGAACATCCCAGACGGGCTGCGGCAAGGTGGTCTATTGCGCCCACTTTTGAACTGCAAAACAACAAGTCACAAGTGGCTGATGCCGGGTCACTCGATTTGACGATGGTCAAGTCAGCGGAAGCCAATTCGACATCAAGGGCGATGCCACTGCCCATCACGGCTGCAGTGGCTGCTCTCGGCATGGCTGCCATGGCGGCTGCGACGGCACTAACGGCAACCAGGTCATTTTGTAACGGGATACCAAGGGCGGCTAACTCTCCGGTCTCAATTCCCATTCCCGGAGTCAGGTTGAAGTCAATATCCCAACTGGCTACCTCTTTTGCAAAAGCCGCCACGGCACTAGAGCGTTCCTCGGGCTGGGCGTTAATGCCGGCAGAAATACCTGTTTCCTGTCTTTCGAGTAAGGCAAGAGCGTAGGTCATGGACCTGGCCAGGTCCTTGGCTCCGTTCTGAAGGACCTTAGGTGCTAGGCGCGCGACGCCAGTCCCTGGTACTTCAGCAAAGTCCACAGCCACGAATGCGTTGACCGATTCAAGTTTTCTGATGAACATGACTTCAGCTGATCCCTTCGTTCAAATTCGAACCCTACCGACACGCCATCAACCGAGTGGGCAATAGGGTCGGCGTACGCTTGATCCTTCGAGCCCTCAGCCGATCGGTGGCAATGCAATGCAGCGCTTTGGTGGCATCGCGACGTTCATGCGGCTCCCAAGTTATTCGGTTCTCGATGCCCTCGATGTCGCCATCATCGGCGCCCCATTCGACCTCGGGGCATCGAACCGACCCAGTGCCCGCTATGGGCCACGAGGTATACGCTCGGAACCGGTGTTGTTGCGTTCCTACAACATGGCGACCATGGCGGCACCGTTCGACAGCACTAACTGGTGCCAATCTCGTCTACGAGATGTTGTGCGTGCTGCCGGGTGTCGAGTATCGAACCTGAGTTCTGAAACGCACCCCACTGCTACTGCGGAGTCCCAGTTTGGACCAGTCCACAACAACTAGCAGTTCACTCTGAAGCAGAAGATTGGTGCCGATAGGGTGATGGGCCGGAACTGCTGTTACCTTCGACGGCTAATCCAAAGGGCAGGGCCAGAAGTGCAATCCGGAGGTGTGATCTAAACGTTGATCATCTTGATGGATCTTCCTATGATCCGCCGGATGCAAGCAGAGGGGAGATAGACGAACATGTCGTTGACGGTGGCTGAATTACCGCCAACCGAAACTGGTGATTGCTATACGACGATTGCCACCCGTGCCCGCGACTGGGCCCAGCTTGCACCCCGACAGGTGGCGATGCGTGAAAAGGACTTTGGCATCTGGCAGGAATTCACCTGGGGAAGAACCTGGGACTTGATCATGGATGCCGCCAACGGTCTATTGGCCTTGGGTGTGGAACCCGGAGAGAGGGTTTCAATCCAATCTGAGGACCGCCCCGAATGGGTGATCTTGGACGTGGCGACCGTAGCGGTCCGTGGCATCACAGTTGGCCTCTATCCGACCAACCCTGCGTCAGAAGTTGAGTATCTCCTAACCGATTCAACCGCAGTAGTCCACTTCGCTGAGGATCAGGAACAAGTAGACCGGGCACTCGAGATAGACGCGGACCGGCTTCCCGGTCTGAAGCAGATCCTCTACACAGAACCCAGAGGCCTGAGTTCATACGATGACCCCCGGCTCATGTACTGGGATGACTTCTTGGAACTGGGACGGAGCCACCGCCGGAACTCTCCAGGCGAAGTCGAACGGCGAATGGCCGAGGCACTTCCCGAAGACGTGATGACGCTGGTCTACACCTCGGGTACTACCGGTCCCCCCAAGGGCGCCATGCTCACTAACGCAAACACAGAGTTCTGCATGGATGTACTCATCATGGGTGACGAGGGGCTTCGGGGCAGTCAAATCCCTAACTCTGACGATCTAGTGGTCACCTATTTGCCACTGTGTCACGTGGCCGAACGCATCTTCTCCACCTGGCATTTGGTGGTAGCTGGCTGCCAGTTGAACTTTGCGGAGTCCATTGACACGGTGATCGAAAATCTACGAGAAGTCCAACCCACCCTGTTTTTCGCAGTACCCCGAATCTGGGAGCGTATGCATGCCACGGTGATGATCAAGAGTGGTGACTCTTCGTTCTTCAAAATGTTGTGGTTGCGGTTCGGTATGAGCTTGGCTCGAAAGATCGGTAGAGAGAAAGTGGCCAACGGCGGTAACCACACGCTCAAGAGTTGGTTGTTGAACTTGGTTGGGTTTCCGCTGATCTTTCGGGCAATAAAAGAGAAGATTGGCCTCCGTCGCTGTAGGCACGCCGCTTCTGGTGCTGCTCCAATCGCCCCTGAAGTACTCGAATTCTTCATTGGTATCGGGGTCCCCGTGTACGAGCTCTACGGGATGACAGAGAACTCGGCCATAGCCACCGGTAACTGGCCGGGAAAGATGATCCTAGGTACGGTCGGAGAGCCTTATCCGCAGATCGGATTCCGCATCGACGAGGAAACCGGTGAGATCCAGACCAAGCACGCTGGTGTGTTCGCCGGCTACTGGAACAAGCCCGAACAAACATCCGAGACTTTTACCGATGATGGTTGGCTGATGACCGGTGACGTCGGCGAATGGGTGGAGGGCACCCATGTGCGGATAGTCGACCGGATCAAGCACATCATCATCACGTCGGGTGGTAAGAACATTTCGCCATCAGAGATCGAGAACAGTCTCAAGACCTCGCCTTATGTCAAGGAGGCGATGGTCATCGGTGACGGTAGGAAGTTCCTGTCAGCGCTGATCGGAATCGAACTGGAAACTGTCGGTGACTGGGCGTTGCGCAAGAACATCCCGTACACGACCTACCGTGATCTCTCAGAGAAGCCCGAGGTGCTCGAGTTGGTCCAGAAGGTGGTTAACGAAACCAACGAGAAGTTCGCCAGGGTTGAAACCATCCGCAAGTTCAAGATGATCCCCAAGGAATTGGACCACGAGGACGGGGAATTGACTGCCACCCAGAAGATCAAGCGTTCAGCGCTTGAGGACATGTTCGGAGATCTGGTGGAGTCGATGTATTCATGATCGGTGCAACGATGATTTTGGCCACCACTGGCCTCGACACCTTCGTTCACGCGGTAATCAAGTCCCTTGCTCTCGGGTCGCTCTACGCACTCTTGGCCCTTGGATTTGTGCTCATCTTCAAAGCCACACAGACCGTCAACTTCTCCCAGGGAGCGCTTGCACTGGCGGGAACATGGTTTCTATCGATGATCTTTATCGACTGGAACGTGCCAGGCCGCTGGCTCGGTGGGCCCACTTGGCTCCACTGGTTTGTCGCTCTTCTACTGGCATCCGTACTAACCGCCGGAGTGGGCCTCGTAATCGAGCGCTTGGCGATCCGACCCATGATCGGTGAGCCCATTTTTTCCATGGCTGTTATCACGCTGGGTCTTGAAGTGATGATCAGGACTATCGCATTCGATGCAGTAAACGTGACACCGAGAGCTCTGGCAGTTCCTTGGGGAACGGACACCTTCATGATCGGAGGGGCCATGATCGCATGGTCGTACGTGGCGGCAATCGCCATGGCCGGTGTGGCCTTCATCGGAGTGTGGCTGTTCTTCAAGACCCGGACCGGTGTGGCGATGCGGGCAACGGCCTTTGACCAAGAAGCCGCCCTTGCCCAGGGCATCAACGTGGGTCGCATCTTTGCCATTGCCTGGGCGGCTGGTGCCATGCTGGCTGCAATATCAGGTGTGTTTTCTTCCATGCCACCTTGGGGGCCGGCTGGAATGGCTAGCCGCGACGGGGCATTCTTTGCCTTTCGTGCTCTGCCGGCAGTGATTTTGGGTGGCCTCGACTCTGCGGTAGGTGCGCTCGTAGGGGGACTGCTGATCGGTTTCGCAGAAATTTTTGCCGGACAATACCTTGCTGGACATACGGGAGTTCTTGGCGTGGGCTACCAACAGGTGGTTCCCTACGTTGTAATGCTGATCGGGCTCCTAGTCAGGCCGTATGGCCTGTTCGGCACAGAGGAGGTGAGGCGGGTATGAGAACCCGCACCCTCGCAGTAGAGGCGAACCGATGAAGAGTCGCCCGAAGCTCTACACGTCCTACCTAGCCGAGTCACAGCTGTTCCCCACCCGCACCCAAAAGGTGCTGGTTGTCGTAGCAGTTGTCATTTTGGTGCTGATGCCGTTTGATCTGCCAGTAATTAGCCAAATTCCCATAGTGAGGTTCCTGGGTGACAACGTGTGGTTGCGTGTTGTGAACCGGATGCTTATCTTCACCATCGCTGCACTGGGATTGAATATCCTTTCCGGCTTAGCAGGCCAGGTTTCTTTAGGCCATGCCTTCTTTATGGGAAGTGGTGCCTACACGGCGGTTCTGTTGGGCGGAAAGGGGTCGGCGAACCTCTGGGGTTGGGGCCTTCCAATCTGGATCTGGCTGCCTGCGTCGGGGATCGTTGCCGCCTTTGTAGGCATCGCGGTTGCACCTGCAGCAGTCCGTGTACGAGGCCTCTACTTAGGTATAGCCACGTTGGGCCTGATCTTCATCGGCCTGCACCTATCGCGTGTATTTCCCGAAATCGCAGGCCCCGGGGCGTTGGGTCGCAAGTGGCCCAGGATGCAGTTTCGCCTCTGGAAGGAGGAGGACCCCCTCGTCGACTTCTCACGCGATGGGGACTGGTTCTGGTTTGAGGTCACCAAGAATCAGAAGACCTATTTGCTCTTGCTTTCGTTGACCATTGTGGCGGCCCTAGTCGCTGCCAACATCGCCCGAACCAGGACGGGCCGTGCCTTTTCAGCAATAAGGGAAAGGGACGTGGCTGCCGAGATCATGGGTGTGCCTGAGTTCCGCTACAAGACGATGGCTTTTGCTATCTCATCGTTCTACGCGGGAATAGCTGGAGCGTTACTTGCGGTTCTGGCAGGCCAGGTGCCGCCCGAGTCGTGGGGCCTACTCCTCTCGATCCAGTTCATAGCCATCCTGCTCATCGGAGGAATCGGTCGTATTTCGGGAGCACTAATGGGAACTTTTTTCGTGGTTCTCTCACCCCGATTCATTGAAGAGGTCATCGACTGGATGAAGCACCAGGTCGATTCTGGTGGGCTACTGAGTGGTATTTTTGATGCCCTGATCAGTACCGGCGACAAAGACGGTGGTCTCCTGGCCATCTCAGAAACTGCACTTGGGTATCCGCTTCCAGCCAGCGCACTTGACGAACTCGTCTACGGCCTGCTTATTGTGGTCTTTCTGTTATTTGAGCCTCAGGGGCTCTATGGAATCTGGGTGAAGACACGTAACTACTGGAAGGGTTGGCCGTTTAGTTATTAAGGAGCCGATCTGTGAGATCGCGGATCCCAAAAGGGACCGTGTACCGAAATGAGAGGGATAACAATATGAGACACGGGCACAAGGTACTGGCCTTCATGCTGGCATTCTCAATGGTCGCAGCCGCATGTGGCAGCGATGATGCTGAGGAAGCCGTTACGGCTGCACCAGCCACGGCTGCACCAGCCACGGCTGCACCAGCCACGGCTGCACCAGCCACGGCTGCACCAGCCACAACGGCCGCAGCGGCCGAGGCTGCAGACGGAGGATGCGTGGGCCTAGTCACCGATGTGGGACAAGTTGATGACAAGTCGTTCAACCAGTCAGCGTGGGATGGCGTCCAGGCAGCTGGTTCATCACTTGGTGTAGATGTCGATTACATCGAGACCCAGGCAGCAAAGGACTACGAGACCAATATCGGCCTATTTGCTGATTCCGGTTGTGACGTCATCGTGACGGTTGGATTCGCCCTCGGTGAAGCGACCGCCATTGCCGCCGGCGAGTATCCCGACGTGGACTTCATCGGAGTCGACCAGTTCCAGGGTGCAGTCGTTGACAACGTGGCTGGATTGATTTTTCCCGAGGATCAGGCAGGCTTCCTGGCTGGTGCTCTGGCGGCATCAATTTCCACATCGGGCGTGATTGCTGAAGTGCTGGGTACCGACCTGGTTCCGCCGGTTGTGGCATTTGGTGAAGGCTTCGTCAACGGTGCCAAGCACATCAACCCGGGTGTCCAGGTCATCAAGACATACCACCCCGGTGGTCTTGATGTGGCATTCACAGACCCTGAGTGGGGTGCAACAACAGCCCGCCAGGCCCTTGATCAAGGCGCGGACGTTGTGTTCGGTGCAGGTGGCAAGACCGGTAACGGTGCACTTATCGAGGTCGCCGGTGAAGCGGGTGCGTTCTGCATCGGTGTCGACACCGACCAGTGGGACACCGTCCCGGAGGCCCATCCATGTCTTGTCTCATCAGCTATGAAGCTGATCACCGACGGCGTGGTTGACCTAATCAGCCAGTCGTTCGGTGGGTCGATGCCCGGTGGCAACTACGTCGGCAACGTGGGCCTTGCAGGGTTCCACGATCATGCTGGTTCAGTGCCAGGAGACGTACAGGACATGCTGGTGGCCCTCAAGGCCGACCTGGAGTCCGGTGCGGTGGATGCCTGCGTCTGGAGTGAGTGTGACACGCCGGTTGCTTATGACTTTGGTGTGACTGAGGATGTGGTGCGGATTGGTGCGATTGCTGATTTGTCTGGTCCGTTTGCTCCGTTGGTGATTCAGATTG
>PBSS01000048.1 GCA_002726315.1 Acidimicrobiaceae bacterium | reverse complement strand
GGTCAGGCTGGGGCCCTTCGCCTTGGAATAGCGCGGGCTCTTGAGGCCCTTGAAGCTGAGAGGCGCCCTGCGCTGAAAGAGGCTGGATTCCTGTCTCGTGATGACCGCAAGAAGGAGTCCAAGAAGTACGGCCTTAAGAAGGCCCGCAAGGCTCCGCAGTACAGCAAGCGCTGATCCCCGCGGGGGCCGGGTGCTGGCTGGCCCGTAGTCTTATCGGATGGAGCTCAGTTTCGGGACCGATGGCGTCCGTGGACGAATAGGTACAGAGCTTGACGCGGCCTCGGTGCGTGGTCTGGGTCTTGCAGCAGCGGGCCTGCTGGGTTCCGACAAGGTGTTTGTGGGCCACGATTCACGGGAGTCTGGCCCAGACCTGTTGGACGCTCTCGCTGACGGCTTTGTCGCTGGTGGAGTTGAGGTAGTTTCCCTCGGCATGGTGCCGACTCCGGCGGTGGCCTGTGTCGCCTCCCTGGACTCGGTTGCCGCTGCGATGGTCTCGGCTTCACACAACCCTTGGTGGGACAACGGCGTGAAGCTATTTGCTTCCGGTGGGCACAAGCTGGGTGATTCAACCCAGGCTGCCATTCAGGAGGTTTGGCACCAACGTCCCCGGCTTGATCCGACAGGTGGCTACGCGGGGACCGAGGTCGTGGATGGACGATGGGAGGATTCGGTTGTCTGCTCAGTTTCCCCCGGGGCCCTTTTTGGCATGAGCCTGGTAGTTGATTGTGCAAATGGTGCCACCTCACAGAGCGCAGGAGCGGTCCTCTCAAGACTTGGTGCCCAGGTGACCGTGATTCACGACTCTCCCAACGGACGCAATATCAACGATGGATGTGGTTCCACCAGGCCCGAGGGCCTTCAGGATGCAGTGGTGTCGTTGGGAGCGGATGCAGGTCTTGCGTTTGATGGCGATGGCGACCGTGTAGTGGCCGTAGCGTCTGATGGTTCTCTGCTGAACGGAGATCACCTGCTGGCCATCTGTGCTGTGGACCGCTTCAATAGGGGGTTGCTGACAGGGTCAACCGTCGTTGTCACCGTGATGGCCAACCTGGGCCTTCGTCGTGGTCTGGCCGATCACGGTATAACGGTCCACGAGACCGATGTGGGAGATCGAAATATTCTGGAGGCACTCGAGTCCGGAGGCTGGTCTCTGGGTGGTGAGCAGTCCGGTCACTTGGTATTTCCAGAACTCGCCACGACAGGTGATGGCCTGCTGACGGGAGTTCAGGTTCTTGATGCAACTATGAGGGCAGGCCGTGCGATAGGAGACATAGCGGCCGAACTGGCTAGTCGAACACCTCAGGTGCTCCGGAGTATCCCCGTATCTCGAAGCGGCACTGCTGTAGTTGCCGGGGTTGCAGAGTTGATCGATGAGGAAGCCGTCCGACTAGGTCCGGCTGGTCGTGTTCTGGTTAGACCCTCGGGGACCGAACCCGTGGTGAGGGTGATGGTTGAGGCGGTAGATACCGAAACTGCCGAAACCGTGGCAGAGAGACTCTGTGAGGCTGTCAGGAGAGCTGATGGTGTCGCCGAAACCGGTGCTGCGGAGGGCAGCTGACCGTACCGTCCTAGAATTGCCCGATGGGCACCCAGGAGGGTGTCTCTCTGATCCGGGTACCGGATCCGACACGACCACCGAGACCGGCCTATCAGGCGAGAAAGGGTGAGGATCAGGGCATGTGCGGCATCATCGCGGTCCTCAGGCGACCCTCGGATCGGCCCGTACCGACAGTCACCGATGTCGTGGATCCCGTGACTCGGGCACTCGACCTCCTGGATGGGTTGGTAACCACTCCCAATGAAGTCGACCTGGCAGAGGTGGCTGACAATCTTGAATTGGCTGACCGACTACTTGGTGGTGTTCCTGGGCTGATAGCGATGGAAGCCGCAGGTCCTCTCGTGGGATTACTGGAGCCTCTATTGGAACAGATCTCTGCCAACCTCGTCTTGTTGGAGGACGTACTGGAAGGTGCACGGGCCGACCTTGAGTTGGCAAATGTGGCCTTGGTGAGGGCACGGGATGCCGTCTGGTCATTGGACAACGACCGATTGGGGGCATGCGTTGGTGTGGCTTCGTTGTCATCGACGCGCCAGCCACCGAGTGAGGCTGGTCGAGCAGTGCTGCTTTCGGCCCACCAGGCCCTGGCAGCGATCGACAGGCTGGAGGTCCGAGGCCGAGATTCGGCCGGTCTGGTTGTAACTGTCTGGGACCACGGCTTTGACGGTGTCGACCTCATGGGCCGAGACCGAGACAACCTCCTGTGCAGTGGTGCAGTTCGTCGCCTTTCGGGAGGTGGCTTTTCCTTTGTGGTAAAGGCTGCAGCAGAGATCGGAGAGTTGGGTGACAACACCGCTGTCATGCGGAAGGCACTCGCTGATGACGCTGTTCTAGCAGAACTGCTTGTCAGTCCTTCGGTCCGTGGTGCCGTGTTGGGTCACACCCGTTGGGCCAGTGTCGGCCACGTATCTGAGGCAAATGCGCATCCAATCGACTCCACTAGGGTCGACGGGACAACAGCACCGCTGGTCCTCGCCGTCCAGAATGGCGATATTGACAACCATGCGGACCTGATCGCTACTGAGGAACTTCCGGTCGTATCGGAGATCACGACCGATACGAGGGTCGTTCCGGCACTTTGTGCAATGCACCTTGCTGACGGCGAGACTGACGACGAGGCCTTTCGTCGCACTGTCGATGCCTTTGAAGGTTCAGTTGCCGTGGCGGCATTGATTGGAGATTCACCGGACCGCCTGAGGCTGGCACTGCGTGGCAGCGGTCAGGCCCTCTATGTCGGCCTTGCCGAGGATACGTTCATTGTGGCAAGTGAGCCCTACGGCATAGTTGAGTTGACAAACACCTATCTCCGCATGGAGGGAAGTGTCGTATCTGGTGGGGCCACCCCGGCAGCCGGTAATGGCCAGATCATCGAGTTGGATGGTTCGCTGGCTGGAGATCTAGCAGGGATTAAACGGCAGTCCTATGACGGCAGGATCCTTCCTGTTGGAGAGGACGAGTTAGTGAAGGCCGACATCACAACACGTGACATCGACCGGGGCGACAGTCCGCACTACCTAATCAAGGAGATCGGTGAGGCACCGGCTTCAGTCAGGTCCACCCTGCGGGGCAGGCTTGTCGATGTCGACGGCACATCTACGGTCAAACTTGGAGAGAGGGCGCTAGGTGCTGACCTGCGGGCAGACCTGGCCGCTGGCCAGATCCGCCGGATGACCATCATCGGTCAGGGAACAGCAGCCGTGGCTGCCGAGGCGGTGGCGTTGTCGGTTGCAACCGAGTTCTCAGGCTCGGAACTAATAACTGAGGCGAAGACCGCCACCGAACTGTCTGGCTCTGGCCTGTGTCGCGATATGTCAGACACCTTGGTCATCGCTATCAGCCAGTCTGGCACCACCACCGACACCAACCGCACCGTCGACCTCGTGAGAGCACGTGGTGCCAGGGTGCTTGCAATAGTGAACCGTAGGAACAGTGACCTGACCGATCGAGCTGATGGAGTGTTCTACACATCAGATGGTCGTGACGTCGAGATGAGTGTTGCATCCACCAAAGCCTTCTACGCACAGGTCGTAGCGGGAGTCTTGTTAGCCGCGGCACTCGCCGATGCTGCAGGCCTGCCCGGCGCTGACGACAGGGTGGAACTACTGGCCGGGTTGAGCGACCTCCCGGAAGCCATGGTTGAGGTATTGGCCCTCCAAAGACACATTGGGGACGTGGCTGACAGGTACGGACCTGGGCGTCGTCACTGGGCCGTTGTGGGAACAGGTGCGAACCTGATCGCGGCCCGTGAGATAAGGATCAAGCTCTCAGAACTCTGCTACAAGTCCATCGCTGCTGACGCCACCGAAGACAAAAAACACATCGACCTGTCGGCTGAACCGCTGGTGCTGGTCTGTGCCACCGGTATGACAGGTTCAGCAGCTAGCGATACAGCAAAGGAGGTGGCCATCTACCGTGCCCACAAGGCTGCACCCATTGTGGTCACCGACGCAGACCCCACCACTGGCAGATTCCCTGACGCACTAGATGTCGTGACCGTCCCGCGGGTTCACCCCCGTCTGGCATTCGTGCTCTCTACCATGGTCGGCCACCTATTTGGCTACGAGGTTGCCTGCTCCATTGATGCCCAGGCGGCCCCCCTGCGGGAGGCACGTGCCGCCATCGAAGGCTTGGCGGTAGCGGGTTTGGCAACGGAGGTGTCTGTGGCCCCCGTGGACGACTTGAGGTCTGAACTAAGACCGTTGGCCTCTAGGTTTTTCGACGAACTACGGTCTGGTCGCCTGAACGGTCACCTTGAGGCTTCCACCGCAGTTCAGCTGGCAGCACAGTTCCGCTATGCGGTCGGTGACCTACCCCTGGAGTCGTACCAGCTCGAGTTCGGTCCAGTTGGGACGCCTGCCCTGGTGCTCGACGACCTAGCAGGAACGCTTACCCAAGCCATTGAGGAGTTGACCCGACCCATCGACGCCATCAAGCACCAGGCCAAGACAGTGACCGTGGGAATCTCCCGTAGTGACGAAATGCTCCTGACTGCTGGTCTCGTCCGGGAGGTCCTGGATGCGGGTGCACCGCGTGACGCGCTCAGCTATAGGACCCTCCGGTTGCTCGCTGACTTGGATGCCGCCGTGGCCGAGGTCGTTGGTTTCACCCGCTACCGGGTTGATGGCCTCGATGGAAACACTCCGACGGTAGCGATCGTCAACAGGGGTGGCATTTCCACTGGCATCGAGTCGCGCTCTGATCGCGATCCAGCCCTACGGGGCACCAAGCACAGCGTAGTTATGGAACGGGAGGTCCTTGTCACCCGGGGAGCAAGGGACGGGCGTACAATCGTGCTCGTTCCCGAAGTCAAGGACCGTCAGGCGGTTGGCCTGACCTTGTTGCACGTTGTGCTCCACGAGCACTTGCCAGTCGACGACCTGCGTGGCGTGCTCCATGGCTACCGCAACCGGTACAACAAGATCCGTGATGCCGTCTGCGAGACAGAGCCAACCCTGCGCGATGATCGACTAGTTGACTTGTCAGTCGAGGACCTATTGATTGATCCCGTGGGAGGCATAGCCAACCGCCTTCGTGCGGAGGGTTCATCCTGATGCGGGTGGTGAGGGTACCGCGTTGATCGGTATCGGGATGGACCTGGTTGACATGGGGCGCTTTCGTCGTTCTCTCGAGCGCACTCCCGGTCTGAAGGAGCGGTTATTCCGGCCGGGTGAACGTGCCTACGCGGACCTGCGGAGTGATCCGACGGAGAGGTACGCGGTGCGCTTCGCAGCCAAGGAGGCAGTCCTCAAGGCACTTGGGCTAGGTTTGGGTGGGGCGGCGATGTACGACATTGAAGTCGTGCGTGAGCCATCGGGTAAACCGGTTCTGCTCCTTCACGGGGGAGCGGCCAAAGCCGCCAGTGCTGCTGGCGTCGAGCGCTGGCTCCTGACCCTCAGCCATACGGACCTGTTCGCATCAGCCACGGCAGTGGCCCTCTGATGGGCTGGGTCTACAGGGCCACCGTGTCGTGATTCCCGTAGTCACCCCGGCCGAGATGGCCGAGATAGATGCCTCTTCACCGGAATCAGTCGATGTCCTCACTGGGCGTGCCGGTGCAGCCGTGGCTCGGGCAGCTCTTGAGGAACTGGGTGGCGGCTACGGCAGAAGGGTCGTGGTAGTCGCCGGTCCGGGTTCCAACGGTGCCGATGGGAGGGTGGCCGTTGAGAGGCTGGAGCAGCGCGGTGTGCGTACCGTTGTTGTGGATGCCCTTGATCTACCGCCGAAACTTCCCCAGGCCGACCTGGTCGTAGATGCGGCATTCGGGACGGGGCTGGCACGTCCTTGGGAAGCACCTGAGACGTCGTCTCCAGTTTTGGCCGTTGATCTACCCTCCGGTCTTGACGGTCTCACGGGTGTTGCAACAGGCAACCCCCTTTGTGCCACACGGACCGTCACCTTTGCAGCACTCAAGCCAGGTCTACTTCTTGGCGACGGACCCGGTTTGGCAGGTCGAGTCGAGGTTGTCGACATCGGCCTGGATGCATCGAGTGCTGGAGCCTTCCTCATCGAGGACAGTGACGTTGCCAACCTCGTCCCGTCCCGGCAGCCGGATGCCCACAAGTGGCAGAGTGCCTGTTGGGTGGTGGCCGGGTCTCCGGGCATGGAGGGAGCAGCCAACCTGACAGCCACAGCGGCTCAGAGGGCTGGCGCCGGTTATGTACGCCTCTCGATCCCGGGTGGGACTGACACCGATTCGCCTGTGGAGGTTGTTGGGTATCCCGTGGGTGCAGGCCTGGCTGAGGTTTCCGGTGACCTGGACAGGTTCGCCTCGCTGGTGGTGGGACCGGGGCTCGGCACTGACGGTGACACGTGGTCCGGTGTGCGACATCTGGTCGCCAACTCCACCGTACCGGTCATCGTTGACGGTGACGGTCTGAACGCGCTGGTCAGTGAGGACCCCGTGTCCGAACGGATGACATCGGTGATGCTGACCCCACACGATGGTGAATACAAACGCCTGACTGGCCATCTTCCCGGGCCTAACCGTCTCGATGCTGCCCGTCGCCTGGCTTGCTCGCTGGATGCTGTCGTGCTCCTGAAAGGTTCGACGACGGTTGTTGCGGCACCCGATGGACGGGTCCGGTTAGTGACCGCAGGTGATAGCCGCCTGGCTACTGCTGGCACCGGTGACGTGCTGGCAGGCATTTTGGGTGCCTTCGTGGCTCGAGGGGCCGAACCGTTGGATGCAACGGCGGTTGCAGCGCACGTACACGGCAAGTTGGCAGCCGCCTGTCCCGGCACTGGCGTTGTAGCTGGAGACTTGGCCACACACCTCGTTGAGGTGCTTGTGGGTCTTGGGGTCGACCCGGCAAGGGAGATGTAGATGTCATGAGACCCACTTGGGCTGAAATCAACCTGGCGGCCATTGCGCACAACACCGGAGTATTTCGACGAGTTGCCGGCGACAGCGACCTTTGTGCCGTGGTAAAGGCCGATGCCTATGGTCACGGAGCGGTGGAGGTGGGCAGGGCGGCTGTCGGGGCGGGTGCGAAATGGCTGGGAGTGGCCATGGTTGGCGAGGCGGCCAAGCTTCGATCCGCCGGAATCAACGTTCCGATCCTTGTCCTGTCCGAGCCAAGGCCATCTGAGATGGCTGATCTAGCCCAACTCGCTGGAGTAAGACCAACCGTGTACTCCGATGCCGGGATAGCGGCCTTCGCCTCTGTCGCACCAATAGGATCAGCGGTCCACCTCAAGGTCGACACGGGGATCAACCGAGTTGGTGCAGAGCCATCGGACACGGTTCGGCTGGCCAAGCAGATCCAGAGAGCGGGCCTCACCTTCGAGGGACTCTTCACCCATTTTGCTTCGGCTGACCAGCCTGGAGATCAGTTCACCGACGTCCAGATTGCGATGTTCGACCAAGCATTAGCAGAGCTCTCAGCTGCTGGATTGGATCCACCTATCGTCCATATGGCCAATACTGGGGCGACCCTCACCCGATCGGACAGTCACAGGTCAATGGTCAGGGTCGGCATCGGCCTCTACGGCGTAGAACCCTCGATGGCCCTGCGCGACCGGTGTGGCGAGCTGGGACTATGCCAGGCCATTCGCCTGCGCAGCGAAGTCGTTCACCTCCATGACGTGGAGACCGGTGAGGGCGTTTCATATGGCCACAAGTGGGTGGCCGACCGGCCAACGAGGCTGGCCACCCTGCCAATCGGGTATGCCGATGGCCTTACGAGGGCCTGGTGGGAACGGGGTTATGTGCTCATAGGAGGAAGTCATCGACCCATCCGCGGAGTCATAACCATGGACCAGACGGTCGTCGAGGTGGACGACAAGGCGGCGGTTGGCGATGAGGCCATCCTCCTCGGTAGTCAGGAGGACGAGTTTCTCAGGGTCGGCGAGATGGCAGAGGTTACTGACACAATCGGGTACGAAGTTCTCGCCACCGTCGGCGCACGGGTGCCCCGCAGGTACTGAGCCGGATCCGGACCAGACCCGTGAGCCGTATCCTCCTCGTTGAGCCATACCACGGTGGTTCGCATGCAGCTTGGGCCGAAGGCTTCACCGCCCATAGTAGGCACGAGGTCATAACCGTGAGCCACCCAGGTTCCTACTGGAGGTGGCGGATGCGGGGCTCTTCACTGACCTTGGCAGCGGAGGCCGAGGTCGTCGTCGAGCGACACGGGAAACCCGATGTCGTGATAGTGAGCGGCATGACTGATCTGGCAGCATGGCTGGGGTTCACCCGCCGTTTCTTAGGTGACACTCCAGTCGTCTTGTACCTTCACGAGAACCAACTCATGTACCCTCTGGCCCCAGGCCAGCAAGCAGACGCTTCACTGCCCCTGGTCAACTGGTTGGGGATGGCTGCAGCTGATGAGGTCTGGTTCAACTCGACCTTCCAACGCGATGGCCTTCTCAAGGCCCTGCCAGCCCTTCTAGAGCGTGCCCCCGACGAGGTGCACACCCCTTGGCTGGACGATGTCGTTTCAGCCTGCCAGGTCGTACCAGTGGGTGTCGATCTCTCGGACATACCGGTTCGTAATGCAGGTGCCCCCTGTCCGGAGGTATTGACAGTTCTCTGGAACCAGCGCTGGGATCATGACAAGAACCCAGGAGCGGTGATGAAAGCGCTCCTGAAGTTGGCCGCTGAGGATATTGCGTTCCGGGTGGCCATAGCGGGCGAGAACACGCGTGTTGATCCGAGGGAGATGACCGAAGCTAGAGAACAGTTGGGTGACCGGGTGATCCAGTTCGGACACCTGCCGAGGCCGGAGTATGTTGACCTCTTGGGGGTCAGTGACGTGGTGGTTAGTGCGGCCCACCATGAGTTCTTCGGGATAGCCGTGGTTGAGGCTGTGGCAGCGGGTGCGGTGCCGGTGCTTCCGACCAGACAGAGCTACCCAGAGCTGGTGCCGGACGGGTGGCATGGGGCGGCGCTGTACCCCGAAGGAGGACTGACCCGTCGCTTAAGGGAGGTTCTGAGCGACCTTCCGACATGGAGGAACAGGGTGGTGGGACTGGATGTGGCAATGCGCCGGTTCGACTGGCGACAAGTGGTTGAGGACTATGACGACCGCATCGATGCGTTGAGTGCTGGCCCATGCAACTAGCGTCATTCGAGTGAAGTTCCCAATTGACGGCATCAAGGTAGGCCACTGGACCGATGCGGCTGCAGCTACAGGGTGCACAGCAGTACTGTTTCCCGAGGGGACGGTTGCGTCCGGCGAAGTTCGTGGTGGGGCACCGGCCACACGCGAGTTCGACCTGTTGGCTCCCGAGAGGAGTGTCAGCCGCCTCGATGCCGTCATCATCTCAGGCGGATCGGCCTTCGGCCTAGCTGCTGCAGACGGTGTTGTAGCCCACCTGGAGGAGTGTGGTATCGGCTTTCCCACACCGGCGGGTCCGGTGCCAATCGTGGTCGGGATGGCCCTCTTTGATCTCATGGTGGGTGACGGTTCAGCAAGGCCCGGTGCTGCTGAGGGACGCCTCGCAGCCCTTGCTGCCACATCGGAGAATGTATTGGTAGGTCGGGTGGGAGCAGGTACCGGTGCCACGGTTGGTAAGTGGCGGGGGTGGGATCATTCGGTTCCTGGGGGACTCGGAATTGCCTCCGCCCAGCGAGGTGAGCTGATTGTGGCGGCGGTAATGGCTGTCAACGCAGCCGGTGATGTGGATGATGGATCGGTTTCGCGGTCGGTTGCTGACGGAGTGCTCGACTCCTGGCCGGAGAGCGCCGGGGATGGTTCACTGGCTGATGGAGACAGGGTCAATACGACTATTGGCGTGGTGGCCACGAACGGGGCTGTCAACAAGACCGGGTGCCTGTTGCTAGCACAGTCGGCCCATGACGGCCTGGCTAGGGCGATCTTTCCCCCTCACACAAGGTCCGACGGTGACGCTGTGGTGGCCGCAGCGACCGGTGGTGTTCCGGTCGATGGCACCAACCTCGATACCTTGAGGGTTCTCACCGTGGCGGTCGTGGAGAGGGCTATCCGAAATACCAGTTGAGGTGGGCTACGCCCAGTCAGGACGGCCCTTTTCTGTACGCTTCAGGGGTGTTGAACTCTCTTGAGTTGCTTGCCGTAGAGGCCGAGTCATGCACCACGTGCAACCTCGCTGAGGGGCGCACCAACGTAGTTTTCGGTGCGGGCAAACCCGATGCCGACCTCATGTTCGTGGGTGAGGGGCCCGGTGCCCAGGAGGACCGCTGGGGTTTGCCGTTTGTGGGTCGGTCGGGAAAACTTCTAGACCGGCTGCTAGACGAGGAGTTGGGTATTGATCGAGGCAGTTGTTACATCTCCAACGTTGTCAAGTGTAGGCCTCCTGAGAACCGTGATCCGAGGCCGAGTGAGATTGCGGCATGTCAGCCCTATCTCGAACAACAGATCCAGATCATAGATCCCCTCGTAATTGTTACTCTCGGGAACTTCTCCTCCAAGTTGCTCCTAGAGACCGATACCGGTATCACGAAGCTGAGGGGGCGGGCTTACCCGTTCCGTGGCCGGCAACTTGTACCGACCTTTCACCCGGCTGCAGCCCTCCGCGGCGGTACCGATGTTTTGGCCAGGATGCGCTCAGACATGGTCCGGGCGAAGGTATTGATGGGACACGTATGAGTGCAGTGACGGTCGTAGCCAGTCACTCTGCTGGACAGACTATGGCCGTAGCGCATTCTCTGGCCTGTTCGGTAAGGCCCGGTGACCTGATCGTGTTGTGTGGTGACCTCGGGGCTGGCAAGACCGCATTCACCCAGGGGCTCGGGCGCGCCCTAGGAGTGACCACTCCGATCACCTCTCCGACTTTCACCCTCGCGAACTGCTATGAGGGAGACCTCGTGGTAAACCACCTCGATGTCTATCGGCTTACCCACATCGAAGAGGTGAGCGATCTCGGTCTGCACGAACTGCTGGATGACGGGTCACTGACGATCATCGAGTGGGGTGATGCGATTGCAGGCGCGCTTCCAGGTGGCTATCTGGAAATCCGGATAATGCTCGGCGATGGACCCGATGAACGTCTTCTGGAGTTCCACACGGTCGGGGATGAGTGGTCTGATCGCGAGGCTGATCTCGCCGAAATAGACGGTTCGGTAGAAGCTGGCGGTGGATCGTGTTGATCCTGGCGATCGAGAGTGCCAGTGGTCAGGTCGGTTGTGCGGTCGGTGGTCATGAGGGGGTGTTGGCATCTACCCATGCCGGCCAAGGCCGCCGCCATGCGGAGGCTCTTGGCCCTCAGATCGACTTTGTCCGGCGTCAGGCAGGTATCGAACTCTCCGACCTGGGTGCGGTTGCGGTCGATGTGGGGCCGGGCCTCTTCACCGGTCTGAGAGTCGGTGTCGTCACCGGTTTGTCAATGGCATACGCGCTAGCCGTTCCGATGATCGGAGTATCTAGTCTCGACCTGCTGGCCTTCCCAGCCCGTTGGACCAGTCGCCTGATCGTGTCCGCGTTAGACGCACGGCGGGGTGAGTTGTTCGTGGCGATGTTTCGGAGGGTCCCCGGCGGGATCCAAAGGGTGGTAGACCCACGCTTGTGTAGCCCCGCCGATCTCGCTTCCGAGCTAGAGCTCACAGAGGAGAGGACCTTGCTCGTCGGTGACGGAGCTCTGCGCTACCAGGAGATGTTTGCCGGGACGAGAGGAGTGGAGTTGGCTGAGCAGGGGCTTGCAAACCCAAGTGCCAGGGCGCTGGTGCAGCTGGCCCATGCGAGGGCAATGCGCGAGGAGTTTGTGCAGCCTTGGGATCTTGAACCGATCTACCTGCGACACCCCGATGCTGAGATCAACTGGACTACGAGAGAGGGTGGGGCGTGAGCGCCATCACAACTGGTAGGCCAGTCGTCCTTCGCCAGATGCATATCGATGATGTCGAGGCAGTGGCTGCAATCGATGAGATGGTCTTCGTTCGGCCGTGGTCCACCGGTTTCCTGCGCGACCAGATTCTTGATATAGAGAGTCGGTTCCATGTAGTAGCCGATGTAGGTGGCGAAGTGGTGGGCCACGCGGGCCTCGTCGTGGTGGTAGATGAGGGGCACGTTACGACCTTGGCCGTCCATCCCTCGGCCCAGAGTGTCGGTATCGGCTCACTGCTGTTGGCAGAACTCTGCCGAAGGTCGGTGTCGTTAGGCCTGGTGTCAATGACGCTCGAGGTGAGGGTGTCGAACGTTCCAGCCAGGGGTCTCTATGCGAGGTTCGGGTTTGCCCCGTCTGGTGTGCGGCCTAACTACTACTCCGACAATGACGAAGACGCCCTGGTCATGTGGATGCACGACATCACAGATCCGTCTTTCATGGAGCGTGTCGAGATGGCCAGCACGGTTGGCGAGGTGCTTTGTGGGGGTGGTGATGGTGTCTGACCTAGTTCTGGCGCTCGAGACGTCGTGTGATGAGACTGCTGCTGCCGTAGTGGAGAAAGCTCGGGTGGTGAGGTCGTCGGTCATTAGTAGCCAGGTTGATCAGCATGCCAGGTTCGGAGGGGTGGTCCCAGAGATTGCCAGCCGGGCACACGTCGAGTTGTTGGTGCCAGTCGTGGCTGAGGCCATGGTCGCAGCCGGGGTTGAAGGCCGTGATCTCGTAGCGGTCGCAGCCACTAGTGGGCCGGGACTTGTCGGCTCCCTGTTGGTCGGGGTGAGTGCCGCTAAGGCTCTGGCTCTCTCGTGGGACGTTCCCTTTGTTGCGGTAAATCACCTCGAGGCCCATCTATATGCGGCCCTTCTTGAGGAACCTGACCTGGAGATGCCGATGGTCGTTCTGCTTGCTTCGGGTGGCCACACCATGCTCATTGTCATGGAGGACCATGGTCGGTACAGGTTGCTTGGATCCACTCTGGACGATGCTGCCGGAGAGGCCTTCGACAAGGTGGCTCGCTACCTTGGCCTTGGGTACCCGGGGGGACCGGCCGTGGATCGACTCGCTGTGGCAGGCAACCGGTCGGCTTTTTCTTATCCGCGCTCCCTCGTGCAGGAGAACCCGGCCACCCTGTCCGATGACCGTCGGTACGCGTTCTCGTTCAGCGGACTGAAGACAGCGGTGGTGAACCACCTTCGATCTGAACCCGAAGCCTTGACAGCCGATGTAGTGGCATCGTTTCAAGAAGCGGTGGTGGATGCCCTGGTGACCAAGGTCAGGTGGGCGATTGAGGAAACGGGCGTAGGGGCCGCTTGCCTGGGTGGTGGCGTAGCCGCTAACTCTCGACTGCGGGAACGGTTCGTTGAGGTGTGCGAGGGTGCAGGTGCACGGCCGTTCCTGCCCCAGCCTGCGATGTGCACCGACAACGCTGCAATGGTTGCTGCTGCAGGTTGGTGGCAGTTCAGGCGCGAAGGACCCAGCCCACTCGACACGGGAGCCGACCCGAACCTAGCCCTGAATCTGATCGCTTGAGGGCACAGCACTTCGTCACGGGCTTTCGCGAAACCCTGTTTGCCACGTTGTGGGCCACATCACCCACCCCTATCGTTAGCACTCGTCCAAGGAGACTGCTAACCGCCAGATGGAGGCGTTTTCTATGAATCTTCAGCCACTTGAGGACCGCATCGTGGTCCGCCCCAGCGATTCCGAGGAGACCACGGCTAGCGGCCTGGTCATCCCCGACACGGCCAAGGAGAAGCCCCAACAGGGCGAAGTCCTAGCCGTGGGACCCGGTCGTCGCTCTGATCAGAGCGGTGACCTCGTCCCGATGGAAGTAGCCACCGGCGATACGGTCGTCTATAGCAAGTATGGCGGTACCGAGATCGCTGTCGGTGGTGAAGACCTATTGATCCTCAATGCCCGCGACGTGCTGGCAATCGTTAAGTAGTCGCCCATGTCGAAGATCCTGAAGTTTGACGAGGAGGCCCGTCGCGGCCTCGAAGCTGGTGTGAACAAACTGGCTGATGCAGTGAAAGTGACCCTTGGTCCGCGCGGCCGCAACGTCGTGTTGGACAAGAAGTTCGGTGCACCGACCATCACAAACGATGGTGTTTCCATCGCCCGTGAAGTTGAGTTGGAGGACACCTTTGAGAACATGGGTGCCCAGTTGGTTAAAGAGGTCGCCACTAAGACCAACGACATCGCCGGTGACGGAACCACAACAGCCACGGTGCTGGCCCAGGCTCTTGTCCGAGAGGGCCTGCGCAATGTGACAGCCGGTGCTAACCCGATGGGCCTAAAGAGAGGTATCGAGAAGGCAACGCACGCGGCTGTCGACTCCATCGCCGAACAGGCGGTGCAGGTTGATGACTCCAAGGAGCAGATCGCTAATGTGGCAGCAATCTCGGCTGCTGACGAGGCCATCGGGTCAGTAATTGCCGATGCCATCGACAAGGTGGGCAAGGACGGTGTCGTGACGGTCGAGGAGTCCAACACCTTCGGGATGGATCTTGACTTTGTGGAAGGCATGCAGTTCGACAAGGGCTACATGTCGCCCTACTTCGTTACTGATCCGGAGCGTCAGGAGGCCATCCTTGAAGACGCATACATTCTTTTCAGCCAAGGCAAAATCAGCTCAGTTCAGGACATGCTCCCGGTTCTTGAGAAGGTTATGCAGGCCGGTCGCCCACTCCTGATCGTCGCAGAGGATGTTGAGGGTGAAGCCTTGGCAACGCTAGTGGTCAACAAGATACGCGGCACCTTCAACTCGGTGTCAGTGAAGGCCCCGGGGTTTGGTGAACGCCGCAAGGCGATGCTCCAGGACATGGCGATTCTTACCGGTGGTCAGGTGATTGCCGAAGAGGTAGGCCTGAAGTTGGATGGCGTGACCCTTGAAATGATGGGCACTGCCCGCAAGATTGTGATCACCAAGGATGACACCACGATCGTTGAGGGTGCGGGTGACTCAGCTGACGTGGATGCTCGAATTTCCCAGATTAAGCGTGAGATTGAAGAGACTGACTCTGACTGGGATAGTGAAAAGCTCCAAGAGAGGCTGGCCAAGTTGGCCGGCGGTGTTGCCGTCGTCCAGGTCGGTGCTGCTACCGAAGTTGAGCTCAAGGAGAAGAAGCACCGGATTGAAGATGCGCTGTCTGCTACTCGTGCGGCGATCGAGGAGGGTGTTGTAGCCGGTGGCGGCACAGCCCTTATCCGAGCTCGTGAAGCGGTTGCTGATGCCATGGAGGGCCTGTCAGACGATGAGGAGACCGGCGCCCGCATCTTGCACACTGCTCTCGTGGCTCCGGCACGGCTCATCGCTGACAATGCCGGCCTTGAGGGATCCATCATGGTTCGCGAAATTGAGCAAGCTTCGGGTGCCATCGGCCTCAACGCCCTGACCGGTGAGCTGGAGGATCTGGTTGCAGCAGGCATTCTGGATCCTGCCAAGGTGACACGTGCGGCGCTGCAGAACGCTGCCTCCATCGCCGCTCTGCTCTTGACCACCGAGGCACTTGTTGCCGACAAGCCGGAGCCACCGGCCCCGATGCCGCCCGGTGGTGGCATGGATCCCATGGGTGGCATGGGTGGCATGGGTGGCATGGGTGGCATGATGTAGTAGTCCTTCTGGACTGTTCGACCGGGAGCCGGGCCGTAGGGGTCCGGCTCCCGGCGTTTTGGGTGGTACCAGTACCCTCGGGGCATGGAGTCCTCTGTAGACCAAGGTGTTGGTCGAAAATCTGAAAGCTCGCTTAGTAGGCACCCTGGCCGGGGCCCCCAAGTGATCAGGCGACCAGACGGCTGGAGGGAGGGAGGTCCCGCACCTTGGGCCGACCTGGTAGACAAGACGCCCACGATCATGGATTTCGTAACCGCCCTAGACCACTATGAGCCGGTCTTAGTTAGACATCCTCGAACGGACCCACCTGAACGGACCTCGGCTGTGCTGGTTCCCTTGTATGAAACTAGGCAGGGTGCGACGGTGATCCTGACTCGGCGAGCAGCGGGCCTCCGCTCCCACAGCCAGGAGGTGAGCTTTCCTGGTGGTGGTCATGAGGTCGACGATGCCGACCATTGGGCTACGGCCCTTCGGGAGGCACACGAGGAAATTGGTTTGGATCCAGTTGCCCCCAGACTGCTTGGTGAGTTGGATAGGTGGATGACCGTGGGCAGCCGTAGTTGGATTCACACCTATGTGGCTGAGCTGACCGACGTTCCCGAGTTGGTGCCGGACCCCGCTGAGGTCGAGCTGATCTTGCACGTGCCTCTCATGGAACTACTTGTGGAGGGTGTATTCAGTGAGGAGCTCTGGCCGATTGATGGGAGTATCAGGACAGTCACCTTTTTCGAGTTGGCAGGCGACACCGTCTGGGGAGCTACGGCAGCGATACTGCGCCAGCTGCTCTGCATAGGTCTGGGTGTTGAGGACTTGCAGCGGTAGGGTCCGGCGATGTCATTTGAGACCCTGATAAATGGAGTTGGCAACCATGTCGGTTGAGCCACCACAGCACCTCAACCCGGAGGAGTTCCGTCGGGCAGGTCACGCCACCATCGATTGGATCATCGACTACTTGACCGGCATAGAGGACCGACCCGTTTCTCCGGGGGTCCAGCCGGGCCAGGTCCGGGCCTCACTCCCGGACACGGTTCCAGAGACTGGTGAGCCCATTGCCGACTTGTTGGCAGACGTAGACCGATTGATTGCCCCCGCCGTAACCCATTGGCAGCACCCGGGTTTCTACGGCTACTTCCCTGGGAACTCCTCACCACCAGCGGTGCTGGGTGAATTGCTGTCCGCCGGGCTTGGAATACAGGGAATGCTCTGGTCGACCAGTCCAGCGTGTACGGAACTGGAGACCCACGTCTTGGACCTGTTGGTCGGACTTTGTGGCCTCCCCGACCGGTTCAGGTCGGATGGACCCGGTGGCGGTGTTATTCAAGACACAGCTTCTTCAGCATCTCTTTGTGCCGTAGTAGCAGCGCGCGACCGGGCTGGAGGATCTGCTGTTTTGGCAGACTTGCGCGTGTACACCTCAAACCAGTCGCACTCTTCGATTGAGAAGGACGTAAGGGTGGCCGGCTTCGGAGCCGACCAGTTGCGCTCCATCGAAACTGATGATGACTACGCAATGGACCCGGTAGTCCTGCGAACAGCTGTTGAGGCCGACGTGGCTGCCGGTTTGATCCCGTGTCTCATAGTGGCGACGGTTGGAACGACATCATCGGGAGCGTTCGATCCGCTTCCCGAGGTAGCGGCGGTGGCCGCAGCAGTTGGTGCGTGGTTGCATGTGGATGCAGCGTGGGCAGGCTCGGCAGCTGTGTGTCCCGAACATCGCGAGATCCTCACCGGCCTAGAGCATGCCGACAGCTACGTGTTCAACCCACACAAGTGGCTGCTCACCAACTTTGATTGCAGTGCCTTCTTCGTTGCAGACAGAAAGTTCCTCTTAGATTCCTTGTCGGTGGTGCCCGAGTACCTGCGCAACACAGCCAGCGACTCAGGAGCAGTCATCGATTACCGGGATTGGCAAATCCCGCTGGGTCGCCGCTTCAGGTCCTTGAAGCTTTGGTTCGTGTTACGCAGTTACGGAGTGGAAGGACTGCGTGCGCACATCCGCCACCACGTCGAGGCTGCAGCGTGCCTGGCCAGACGTATCTCATCGAATCAGCGGCTGAAACTTGCTGCACCAGCATCGTTGGCTCTGGTGTGCTTCTCACATGTGGATGGCGATAACGCCGGAAAGGAATTGCTGGCCAAATTGAACGCAACCGGAGAGGTTCTGCTCACCCACACCCAATTGTCGGGCCGCTATGTGTTGCGTGTGGCGATAGGCGGGAGTAGGACCACCTCTGACCATGTCGACAGGCTGGCTGACCTCTTAGACGAACTGGCATGAAAAGCTGCCTGCAACTGCAGCAGATGGCGCAGTTGAGCCTCTGACCTGTGCGATAGGCCGCTAAGGTCGTCCCTTTCCACCTGGCAAACGAAGGGCCGGTGACACGTGGCTGAGATAGAGATCGGTATGGGTAAGAGTGGCCGCAGGGCGTATGGCTTTGACGACATTGCGATCGTGCCGAGCCGCCGAACCCGCGACCCCGAAGACGTTGACATTAGCTGGCAAATTGATGCTCACAGGTTCGACTTGCCCCTTATGGCGTCTGCAATGGATGGCGTGGTCAGCCCTTCCACGGCTATCGAGGTTGGTCGCCTGGGCGGAGTGGGCGTTCTCAACCTCGAGGGACTCTGGACCCGCTACGAGGATGCTGATGCCGTACTTGAGGAGATAGCTTCGCTCCCGCCCGGAGAGGCCACCCGGCGGATGCAGGAGCTCTATCAGGCACCTGTTCAGCCTGAACTGATCACCGCCCGGATCAAGGAGATCAGGGCTGCCGGGGTCGTTGCCTGTGGTTCTGTTACCCCTCAACGAACTGAGGCCTATCTGGGGAACATCCTTGCCGGCGAGCTCGACATCCTGGTCATACAGGGAACGGTCGTATCAGCCGAGCACGTATCCACGACAGTCGAGCCATTGAATCTGAAAACCTTCATCCGGCAGCTCGACATTCCGGTGATTGTGGGTGGCTGTGCCACCTACAAAGCCGGCCTGCACCTAATGCGAACCGGCGCTGCTGGCATCCTTGTCGGTGTTGGACCCGGCCACGCCTGCACCACTCGAGGAGTGTTGGGTCTAGGTGTTCCCCAGGCCACAGCCATAGCCGATGTCCGCGCAGCGCGGATGCGGCATCTTGACGAAACTGGTGTCTACTGTCATGTGATTGCTGACGGCGGAATGGCCACAGGCGGTGACGTCTCGAAGGCAATCGTCTGCGGTGCCGACGCTGTCATGGTCGGGTCTCCCTTGGCAGCAGCCTCCGAGGCACCAGGTCGGGGCTACCACTGGGGTATGGCCACGTTCCACCCGACTTTGCCGAGAGGTGCTCGTGTCAGAACGGAAACGAGAGGCACGCTCAGTGAGGTCCTGCTGGGCCCAGCCAGGGAAAATGATGGCCGGCTGAACCTATTCGGGGGCCTACGGACCTCAATGGCCACCTGTGGCTACCTCGACATCAAGGAGTTTCAGAAGGCCGAGGTGATGGTCGCACCGGCACTCCAGACTGAGGGTAAGTCACTGCAGAGGTCCCAGGGTGTGGGGATGGGGCACTGACCTCGAAGCCATGAGGACAGGTCTATGACTGGGGTCTTCGCTCCCGACGCCGGTGCCACCGAGGCGATTGATCACATTCTGGTGGTTGACTTTGGGGCCCAGTACGCGCAACTGATTGCTCGGCGGATACGCGAGGCGAACGTATTCAGCGAGATCGTCCCCCATGGCATCTCGGCAAGCGACCTGGCTGCCCGCAGGCCGTCCGGGATCATCTTTTCGGGTGGTCCCGCGTCAGTGCACGTCGATGGGGCGCCAAGGATCGATCCCGGTGTCTATGAGCTCGGGATTCCGATTCTTGGCATTTGCTATGGGGCACAACTGATTGCCCAACAACAAGGCGGAACGGTGGGGCGCAACGATAGGGGTGAGTATGGCCGCACGGACCTGACTGTTGGAGATCCTGGGGTGCTCCTACTTGATGCCGGGGTGGGGGTTCACGGGGTCTGGATGAGCCACTTTGACGCAATCACGGCTGCACCTAGTGGTGCTCGTGTCATGGCTTCATCAGCCGATGCCCCCGTAGCGACATTCGAGGCTCCTGAGCGGGGCCTCTACGGTGTCCAGTTTCATCCCGAAGTTCACCACACCCCGTGTGGGCAGGCCCTTCTGGCCAGATTCGTCCACGATGTGTGTGGCTGTGCCGGCGACTGGAACATGGACTCCATCATCGGGTCGTCGGTGGCTGCCATCCGCATGCAGGTTGGCACTGGTAGGGCCATATGCGGTCTTTCGGGCGGGGTCGACTCAGCCGTAGCGGCAGCACTTGTACACAAGGCAATCGGCCACCAACTAACTTGCGTATTCGTGGATACCGGCCTGATGAGGGCGGGTGAGGGTGAGCAAGTTGTGGAGACCTTTCAGAAGACCCAGGGGATTGAGCTGATCCATATACGGGCGGCAGATCGATTCTTTTCTGGCCTGGCCGGTGTCGTGGAGCCCGAGGAGAAGAGGAAGATTATTGGTGAGCTGTTCATCCGCATCTTCGAAGGAGCCGCGGGAAGCATTGAGGATGCGCGCTTCCTCGTGCAGGGCACGCTCTATCCCGATGTCATCGAGTCTGGCGTCGGGTATGCGTCAATGATCAAGAGCCACCACAACGTAGGAGGTTTGCCTGAAGACATGGACTTCGAGCTAGTGGAGCCGCTGCGGAACCTGTTCAAAGACGAGGTCCGGGCAGCTGGTAGCCAGTTGGGACTGCCCGACGAGATCGTCATGCGCCAACCATTTCCCGGTCCTGGACTCGGGGTGCGGATCATTGGTGAAGTGACACCAGAGACCGTGGCGGTGCTCCGGGCCGCTGACCTGATAGTTCGCCAGGAGCTGCACGGTGCAGGCCTGGAGCATGAGATCTGGCAGGCGTTTGCAGTACTTCCGGACATTCGCTCCGTTGGGGTCATGGGTGACGAGCGCACCTATTCCCGTCCTGTGATTATCCGGGCTGTAACCAGTGAGGACGCCATGACCGCCGACTGGGCACGCCTCCCATACGACCTTTTGGAGACCATGTCGAGTCGCATCATCAACGAGGTGGATGGTGTCAACAGAGTTGCTTACGACATCACATCGAAGCCACCGGGAACGATCGAGTGGGAGTAGGTGGCGACTCTGCTGGTGGCGCCTCCTCGGCCGCAGCGCTGGACACTCTCGCTGCCTATACGACGGCATGTGCCTTCTTCGGTGAGCAACTCTCAGCGGTGGGTGACGCCGACTGGGGGACCGCTACACCATGCGACGGATGGGATGTCCGCTCCCTGGTTACCCATGTGGTGTTGGGTGAGGCGATGATCGTGGAGTTGTTTGGAGGTGGAGATGTGGCAACGGCTCCCGAGGTAGATACGGCGGTACTCGGCCCTAACCCGATGGCTACCTGGAGGGGTACGGCAGTAGCAGCCCTTGATGCGGTGTCGGCTGGCAACGCCTTAGACCGCATCTACCCCCATCCCTCAGGTAACTTCCCAGGCACGGTAATCCTGGGCTTTAGGGCCACAGAAAACCTGATCCATGGCTGGGACTTGGCTGCTGCATGTGACCGCCAGGTGCGGTTGCCCGACTCCCTTGCTGAACGGTGCCTTGATTTCTGGAAGCCGGTGGCCGGTAGCGGGGCGATCAGTACCCATTTTGGTGAACCCCTGATGCCACCAGCGAATGCCCCGGCGGGGTTACGCCTGCTGGCACTGTTGGGTCGATGGGGTTGAATTGGGTTGAACTCGAGGTCAGACGCCCGTCAGAGCTTCGACCACGGGCCCGAACTCCACCATGGAGTCCTCATTGATGCCTATGTAGGTGAGGCCCCACTTTTCGCGCCATGCAAGCAGCGTCTCAACACACTGGCCTTCGGATCCAACAAGGACATGGGGTGAGGCCAATGCCTCTTCGGCGGAGATGCCTAGGGCAGGCGCCATCAGGTCGGCAAGCCCTTTCGGATCATCTGTGATCGAGGACATGTGGACACGGGTCTGGAGTTCGATCTGGTTGAACCTGTCTCCAGCGGCCTCTTTGATCCAAACCAACTTCTGGTCGGTTGCCGACGAGGTGGCAGAGGGTCCGGCCCGGTGGTTGATGATGCCGGCTGCCATGTTGGCGTTCACACCAACAATGTTGCCTTCACGCGCAGCCAGAGTGAGCATCTTGTGTCCTCCTCCCGCCAGCAGGATCGGAGGATGCGGCCTCTGGATGCAGTCAGGCTGGCCATCCAGGCCACGGATTGTGTAGTGCTCACCATCAAAGTCAAAAGGGCCATCTGCGAAGCATCCCTTGAGGACGGCGATGGCTTCGGCCAGCCTCTGGATCCTGATAGCCGGCCGCTCTAGGGGGATTCCTGACTGCTCGTAATCCGTGGTCTTCCAGCCGGCACCGATCCCCAACTCCAGCCGTCCATCCGAGAGAAGATCGAGGGTGGCGGCTTGCTTAGCCAAAAAGGCAGGGTGTCGAAAGTCGTTTGCCAACACAAGAGTTGTGAGACGCAGGCTGCGGGTGGCCTCTGCGGTGACCGCCAGTGCGATCAGGGGGGCCATCGCAGTATCCAGGTGGTCGGACACTGAGAGTGCCGAGTAGCCGAGGTCCTCAGCGCGTCGACCCAGTTCGCGCCATTCGGCAGCAGGTCTAGGAACTGATGCCTGGATACTGAAGCGGAAGGGTTTGACCATGGCGGAGAACCCTACTAAAAGGACCCCGGTAGCCAGGGAGTCGGTCACAGCTCAGCGGTAAGGTGGCAGCGATGGCCCTGTCCGACCCAGAAGCCCCTGAGACGGGTCTCAACCCAGCACAACTTGATGCCGTGACCCATCCCACCGGCCCCTTGCTGGTGGTTGCTGGAGCAGGGTCGGGGAAGACCCGTGTCCTGACCAGACGGGTGGCCCATCTGATTGTAGAAAGGGGTGTTTCCCCCTTCGGGATCCTCGCCATCACCTTCACCAACAAGGCAGCTGCTGAGATGAAGGACCGGGTGGCCGCCCTGGTTGGGCCGATTGCCCACAAGATGTGGGTCTCCACGTTCCACTCAGCCTGTGTGAGAATGCTGCGTTCGGATGCCGAGCGGATCGGCTTTCCACGGCATTTCAGCATCTACGACCAAGGTGATGCCGTTCGATTGACCGGCTATGTCATCCGCGACCTGAATATGGACAACAAGCGGTTCCCCTCCCGCTCAATCCATGCGTCCATCTCGGCCTCCAAGAATGAGGGTGTTGGCTCATCGGCCTACATGGAGCGGGCCACAGGCCCATTCGAAAAGAAGATTGCCGAAGTGTTCATCGAGTATCAGAAGAGACTCCTGCGTGCCGGCGCCATGGACTTTGACGATCTGCTCGCAAACACGGTTCATCTGTTGCGGTCCAACCCTGACATCTTGGACGAGTGGCGCAGGCGTTTTCAGCACATCTTGGTTGACGAATATCAGGACACCAATCAGGTCCAAAATGACCTGGTGATGATGCTGGCCGAGGAGCACAGGAACTTGTGTGTGGTTGGCGACAGTGACCAGTCCATCTACGGATTCCGTGGGGCGGACATCAGCAATATCTTGGATTTTGAGACTGCCTTCCCTGATGCGACCGTGGTGGTTTTGGACCAGAACTATCGGTCCACCCAGACGATCTTGGATGCTGCTAACGCCGTAATTACGAAGAACGCCGGGCGTAAGCCCAAGGAGCTCTGGACAGAGGCAGGGCTTGGTGAGTCCATTGTGGTCTGCAAGGCCGGCGACGAGGTTGATGAGGCGCGGTGGGTGGTCGAGCGCCTCGGGTCCCTCCGGTCCGGAGGGGACTACAGCTGGTCAGACCTAGCTGTCTTCTACCGGACCAACGCCCAGAGCCGTGCAGTCGAGGAGCAACTGGTTCGTAGCGGAGTTCCCTACAGGGTCTTGGGTGGTACCCGCTTCTATGAGAGGCGTGAAATTCGCGATGCTCTGGCCTACCTGAAGTTGGCAGCCAACCCTGCAGATGAGGTGGCGGTCAAGCGGGTGTTGAACGTGCCCAAGAGGGGGGTGGGCGAAACCTCAGTCCGCCGTATTGATGCCTTCGCTGAGATGACCGGATGCGGGTTTCTCGATGCACTCAGTCGGTGCTCCGAGGCCGGTGTATCAGGTCGCGCTGTTGGAGGGATCCGCGTGTTTCTGGAGTTATACGAGACCTTGGTCGGACACCTCGATGATGGCCCCGCCGCAGTCTTGGAGGCTGCGCTGGCCAGCTCCGGTTACCTAGACGAACTGCGAGCGGAACGTTCGGTCGAGGCGGACGGCAGGCTTGAGAACTTGGCAGAGCTAGTCGGTGTGGCGAGCGAGTTTGATGATGTTCCAGACTTCCTAGAACAGGTCGGGCTGGTGGCCGATACGGATGACCTCCCGGATCCAGTGGAGGACACGGGAGGCGTCGAGTTGGGGCCGGGTGTTGTTGACGAGGGCGAAGTTGTCCTCATGACTCTGCATTCAGCGAAGGGTCTTGAGTACCCAGCCGTATTTATCATCGGCATGGAAGACGGCGTCTTCCCTCACATGCGGTCATTGGGTGATCCGGATCAACTCGAGGAGGAGCGGCGTCTCGCATACGTTGGCATTACCAGGGCTCGCCGACAACTCCATCTCAGCCACGCCTGGTGTCGAATGCTGCACGGTCAAACCCAGTACAACCCGCCTAGCAGGTTCCTTGAGGAGATCCCGGGGGGCCTCTTGAACGAGCGCGCTTCTGGAAGGGCTAATGGTTTAGGCGGCGGATCATCGAACTGGGGAACGGGTTCAAACCGGAGAGGTGATTCGGGGGGCAGAAGCTGGTTCGGTTCGACCCGGTCACCAGACGACGATGCCGAGGGTGGTGACGAGCCCGCTGGCATGATCTTCGGCCGGGGGACCGGTAGCAGGTCCCCCGGGTCATCCTCCACGGGCGCTCACGAACTCGGGCTTGAGGCTGGCGACGATGTGGTCCATTCGACGTGGGGTGACGGCGTCGTTGTATCGGTTGGCGGCGTGGGAGACCGCGCCGAGGCCGTGGTGCGGTTTTCGAAGGTCGGTGAAAAGCGCCTGCTTTTGGCCTGGGCACCCCTTGTTCGACTCTGATGGTGCGCCCTGTATCGGGTGAGTCTGAGCACTAGGTGGCTCCAGTACGCTTGCCGATCACATCTCACCTCAGGGTGGGGGTGCCCGTGTAGCTCAGTCGGAAGAGCGGCTCACTCGTAATGAGCAGGTCCGGGGTTCGATTCCCCGCGCGGGCTCGAGATGGTTGGCTCCATCGACCTTGCCTGTAGCTGATCCTCCAACGTGTGTACGTGCTGACGATTCCAACTCATAGGATGCAGACCATGAACGTTCTAGCTGGTGTTATCTGGCACTACTGGCTGGCAGTGCCCCTCGTGGGTGGAGGCATCTTGCTCTGTATCGGCACCCTTGTCGGGTATCTGCAGAAGGTGTCCGCCACCCGTTATCCAAAGCGCTGAAGGCTTGATCGTGGCGGCCGGCGTGCCGTCCACGGAGGTCGTCGACCGCTCGTTGTCGGTTATCGACTGGGACGTGGCGGAACAGGTGGCGACTCGCATCGCCTCTAGGGCACCCTTTGGTGGTGCCCACCACCTGGACGGCTTAGCCGAGGAGTTTGATATCCACACGGCCAGGGCTGAGGGGTTGGTTGCCGAGACCACCGGGCTGATGGCCCTGCATGGTGAGGCCCGGGCGCGAGTTGTCGACAGGAGTGACTGGATCCGGGCCAACTTGGCCTCGTTGCGCCGACTGCTGCAGCCCCTGTGGGACAAGATGGCCGAGCGTCCAGCCACGTCTTTCACACCCCTGACACACCGGGTGGCCGGTGTCGAGTTGGGGGCGGTCCTGGGCTGGATGTCGACGAGGGTGCTCGGCCAGTACGACCTGCTCGTGTTGGAGGACGAAGCTGCCGAGGACCAGGATCTCGTCTACTACGTGGGGCCCAACTTGGTGGCTCTTGAGCGGCGATACGCTTTCGAGCCGAGCCAGTTCAGGCTGTGGCTGGCCCTCCACGAGGTCACCCACCGGGCGCAGTTTACGGGCGTTCCATGGCTGAGGGATCACTACCTGGGCCTCGTCAGGTCGCTCCTTGAGAGTTCAGACCCCGATCCGACCCACCTTCTCGATTCCCTCAGGTCCCTGCTTGAGCGGCGTGGCGACGAATCCGATACTGGAGATGGAGGCTTTCTTACAGCAGTCGCCTCACCTGAGCAGAGGAGAGCGCTTGACGGTATTGCCGGCCTGATGAGTCTGTTGGAAGGACACGGAGACGTGACCATGGACCGGGCGGGGCGCGGAATCGTCGTTGGAGTTGACCGGTTTGGCAGGGTTCTCCGGCAGCGGCGTCGGTCGGCATCGGGTTTCACCCGGATCTTCCAGAAACTGGTCGGTCTCGAGGCCAAGTTGGCACAGTATGCCAAAGGAGAGGCGTTCATTGAGGAAGTCGAAGACGCAGGGGGGACCACCTTGGTGAACCGGGTGTGGGAGGCTCCCTCCAACCTTCCCGATTTGGCCGAGATCAACTCGCCTAGTCTTTGGATTGCGCGTATGGGTGTGGTGGGTTAGTCGGACCTATGACTGGCATCGACCTCTTGAACCTGTTGGCTCGGTGTTCGTTTCCACCATCGGGAACAGTGGTCGATTGCGCTGTCTCGGGAGGCCCCGATTCAATGGCCCTAATGGTCCTTGCTATCGAGGCCGGACTGGACGTCACTGCTTGGCATGTGAACCAAGGTCTAAGGCCCGAGGCAGCCGTCGAGGCTGAGCTGGTTACCGAAACAGCGACCATCCTGGGCGCAGCGGTCAGAAGGATGGATGCACCTGTCCCGCATGGCCCGAACCTGGAGGCTCGTGCCCGTGATGCCCGTATTGCTGTGCTGCCGACCGGGACGCTCACAGGTCATACCGCCGACGATCAGGCAGAGACCGTGATCATGAACCTTCTCCGTGGGTCAGGGATACAGGGTGCAGCTGGGATTGGAGAACCGGGGAGGCGTCCTATATTGGCCCTTCGTCGGGTCGAGACTGTTGCAGTGTGTGCCTTAGCGGGTATCCAACCGGCCCACGACACGATGAATGACGATCCGCGCTTTTTTCGTAATCGGGTGCGACACGAGCTCCTACCGCTGATGGCCGAGTTGTCGGGGCGTGACCCGGTGCCCATCTTGGCTCGCCATGCCGACCGGGCCCGCGAAGCCGTCGGTTTGCTTGCCACACTCGTAGAGGGGATTGATGCAACCGACATCTCAGTTCTGGACATGTTGTCAGACGACCTTGCCAAACTGGCCCTCAGGACATGGCTGACTACCGAATCAGGTGGTCGACCACCTGATTCGGCATCAATTGATCGGGTTCTCGGCGTCGCTCGTGGGGAATGCCGGGCCGCAGAAATCGTGGGGGGACACCGCGTTGAGCGTTCGGCGGGTCGGCTCACCCACCTACCCGGCTAGGGTCGGTCGCCATGGGGCAAGACCAGTTGGAGGGAGACGCTGAACCGGAGTTGGTCCCAGGAAGGATCCTTGTCAGTGCCGAACAGCTGGCTGAGCGCGTGGCTCAACTTGGGGCTGAGATAACAGCCGACTATTCAGGTCGCTCGCCCCTACTGGTGGGGGTACTCAAAGGGGCGTTCATGTTCATGAGTGATCTCTCCAGGGTCATCGACCTCCCCGTCGAGTTTGACTTTATGGCTGTGTCCTCCTACGGGCATTCGACCCGCTCATCCGGGGTAGTGCGGATAGTCAAGGACCTGGATCTGGACCTGGCGGGCCGCGACGTCATCCTTGTCGAGGACATAGTTGATAGCGGTCTGACCCTTAACTATCTGCGACGCAACCTGTTTGCGAGGAACCCGGCGAGCCTTGAGGTTTGTGCTCTGCTGGTACGTGAGGACCACAGCGTTGATGAGGACATCTTGCGTTACGAGGGCTTCCGGATCCCAGCGGACTTTGTGGTCGGCTATGGACTCGACGTAGACCAGCGCTATCGCAATCTTCCCGACATCCGGGTCGTAGAGGCGGCACCCCAGGTCAAGGTGGTCGAGGCCTCCTAGCATCTCTTGATTGGAACACACTGTTACTAATTGGAACTACATGAAAATCATCGGTGGCCAGGCCTTGGCACTGCCGATCACACCGTTAGATTCAGTGATGTGGGTGCAGTAATGGGAGTTCTTAATGTGACCCCTGATTCCTTCTCGGATGGGGGCCTCTACTTGGACCACGCTGCTGCCATAAAACACGGCAGGAGGCTTATCAACGAGGGTGCCACGGTCGTTGACGTGGGTGGCGAGTCCACTAGGCCTGGGGCGCATCCCGTGGGCGTAGCGGAGGAGTTGGAGCGGGTGATCCCGGTCGTAGCGGGGCTGGTCGGCTGTGTCAGGGTCTCCATTGATACCCGTCACGAGGAGGTCGCGAGGGCAGCCGTGGCGGTGGGGGCCACGATTTTGAATGACGTGAGTGCTGGTCTCGGGTCGGTGGCTGCTGACCTAGGTGTCGCATGGGTGGCCATGCACATGAATGGGGACCCGCGTACGATGCAGGAGGACCCCCACTACGACGACGTGGTTAGTGAGGTCCGTGATTATCTGGTCAACAGGGCCGAGAAGGCCATGGATGCTGGGGTCCATGAGGTGTGGATCGACCCGGGGATCGGATTTGGCAAGACGACCAGACACAACTTGGCGATCATGGCCAATATCGATGTTTTCGTTGAGACCGGGTGGCCAGTCGTTGTAGGGGTGAGTCGCAAGAGGTTCCTTGGGGAGTTGACAGCTGTCAGCGACGGAGCTTGTGAGCCCACAGCGGCAGGTGACAGACGCGAGGGCTCTGTGGCGCTGGCAACGTGGGCTTACGCAAAAGGAGTCAGCATGGTCAGAGCGCACGATGTGGGGGCAACCCTGGACGCGGCACGGGTGGCCGCATGAGGAGTTCTGTCAGCCTGGGAGGTGGCCAGTGAGAGGCAAGTGGGCAAAGGGCATTGTGCCCACAGGGTTCGCCTGGATCATCCAAGATCAGATCGCTGTTTGTGAGCGACCAGGTGGCTTCGGGGCTAGCCACCGCCGGGTGCGCCGCCAGGAGGAGATCATCTGGATCCGTGAAAACGATTTCGACGCGATCGTCTCCCTGTTGGCGAGTGACCACAATCTCCACAACTATGACGAACTGGATGTCGCGTGGACCCAGTTGCCATTCAGTGGGGCAGACGACGGTCTGAGTCGATTGATCGAGATTTTTGAACGGTTTGAGGAGATGACAGGTGATGGCCGTCGCATCATCGTGCACCGTGACGAACTAAACGACATTGTCTGCGGTCTGATGGCAGCCTTTCTGCTCTGGCGGGGACTCGTCCCGACTGGGCCGCGGGCAATATCCATTACGGAGCAACTCCTCAGTCGGCCTCTCGGCAACCTGGGTCGCCGTATCGTGGCTCTAGTGGTCGACGAAGCACCAGATCCCCATTCATGAGCGTTAGCGCCGCCAGCTCTTCGCGGCGGGCGCTGCTCGGCCTCGGCTCGAACGTGGGTGACCGCTGGGCACACCTGCGTGGGGCGGTGGATGCCATACCCGACGTGGTTGAAGTTTCAACCGTCTATGAGACAGTTCCCATCGGCGGTCCTGAGCAGGGTCCGTACCTGAACTGTGTCGTTAGGCTTGAGACCGACTTGACCCTAAGGGACTTGCTGGAACTCTGTCGTGAGCAGGAGGTGGCAGCTGGGCGCGTGCGTCGGGTGCGGTGGGGTCCTCGGACCCTGGACGTGGACATCCTCTGGGTGGACGGTGAAAGTGTTGACGATGAGGACCTGACGGTTCCACATCCACGTATGCACGAACGGACCTTCGTGTTGATTCCGATGCGCGACGTGGCCCCGGACCTGGTCTATGAGATCCCCGGAAGCATGGGCGGGGACGATGTTGTTCCGCTAGGTCCATTGACAGGCCCCAGAGGGACCTGAGGGTCCGGGGCACGCCAGTGGGGACCATCGAGGTAGAGACAACGGCTGCCAATCTGCGGTCCAGACTCGACAAGGAGCGGGCTGCGGGAAGGCTAGTTGGACTAGTCCCCACGATGGGCTACCTGCACGGTGGACACGCCTCACTGATTGATGCCGCTGTCGCTGGTAACGATTTGACCGTCGTGTCAGTGTTTGTGAACCCATTGCAGTTCACTCCCGACGAGGACCTGGCCGACTATCCGAGAGACATGGAGACAGACCTGAAGGTCTGCACGCGACACGGTGCCGACCTGGTCTTCACGCCAGCCGTCAGGGAGATGTACCCGGAGTCAGGCCTACCCGTGGTTGAGGTTGGCGACTTGGCATTCTGCTTTGAGGGAGCTAGCAGGCCTACACACTTCCCTGGAGTTGTCTCGGCCGTTTCCAGGCTGTTCCAGATCATCGGTACCTGTCGTGCATACTTCGGTGAAAAGGACTTCCAGCAACTGGCGGTAGTTCGACAGATGGTGGCCGACTACTCCATTCCCGTAGGTGTCGTTGGCTGTCCGACGGTTCGTGCTCATGACGGTTTGGCTCTGTCTAGTCGTAACGCCTACCTGACATCGGCCGAACGTGAAGAGGCCTCTGTCCTACACCGGGCTCTTCAGGTAGGAGCAGAGATTGTTGTGGGCGGTGAGACTGATCCTGAGGTTGTGACCGCACTGATGGCCGAGGTGATCGATGCTGCAACGACAGGCGAACTGGACTACGTGGCGGTTGTCGACCCGGACACCTTCGAGACACCCTCTCGGATCACCGGTACCGGGGTGCGTCTGTTAGTCGCCTGCCAGTTTGGGCAGGCGAGGCTTATCGACAACATGGGAGCCGTGCCGGCATGATTAGACAAGCCGGAGGGTTGGAGGCCCGGAGGCTTGCGGGCAGGCTAGGTGACCATGGTCCTTGACGCTGTGGACAGGGTGGGTCTGGTGGATGATCGCATGGGCCGAGGAAAGGGAACTTCCCTCGCACCACCGCCCGAGGTTGTGGTGGAATGTGTGCAGAGGGCGCTCGACGAGGACCTAAAGCCTGATGGCGACTTGACAGCGGCAATCCTGTCTGAGGACGTCGTCGTGGTGGCCGCCATGGGAGTACGCAGCACCGGTGTTCTGGCCGGCTCTGATTGTGCCAACGAGGCTTTCAGACAGGTGGATTCCGCTGTTCGCGTTGACTGGAGAAGGAACGAAGGCGACGTGGTCAAGGCGGGTGAAGCGATTGCAACGGTTGTAGGTCCCCTGGGGTCGGTGCTTACGGCGGAGCGGACAGCCCTCAACTTCCTTGGTCACCTTTCCGGCATTGCCACGCTGGTGGCCCAGTGGGTGGAAGTCGCTGGAACTGATGCCGTCGTCTGGGACACCCGAAAGACCACACCGGGCCTGCGGGTCCTCGAGAAGGCGGCGGTTAGGGCCGGAGGGGGTGCGAACCACAGGGCCAACCTGAGTGAGTGGGTGATGATCAAGGACAACCACTTGTTCGATACCGATATTGCAACCATGGTGCAGGCGGCCCGTTCACGGTGGCCAGACCGTATTGTCCATGTCGAGTGCGACGAGATCTGTCAGCTTCGCCAGGCACTCGAGGTGGGCGTAGATGCGGTCCTGCTCGACAACATGGCACCTGCCGAGGTGAAGGCATGTGTCGACCTTGTTGCGGAATGGGAGGGCGAAAGACCCCTCCTGGAGGCATCCGGTGGCATTACCCTTGACGTTCTAGCCGACTACGCGGCGACCGGAGTCGACTGTATTTCCAGTGGTGTGTTGACTAGTTCGGCTCCTGCACTCGACGTGGGCCTCGACATAAGCCCTGATCTGGAAGGCTTGTTTGAATGACTTCGACAACCGGGTCCGGAGACCCTCAATGCTGTTGACTATCGACGTGGGCAACACCCAGACCGTGATCGGCCTCTACGAGGCCGGAGGCGACACGGCCACAGCTGATGCCGGTCTTTTGGAGCACTGGCGTATCGCCACCGATGATGCTCGTACAGCTGACGAACACGCCGTGGTGATTGGGAACCTACTGCGGTCAGCCGGGTACACCCTTGATGTAGGTGGTGTCAGTGTCTGCTCAGGCGTACCCCGGGTCCTAGCAAGCCTCAGGGAGATGATCGACCGCTACACCAATGTCGTTCCAGTGGTGATCGAACCAGGCATTCGAACCGGCATGCCAATCCTCTATGACAACCCCAAGGAGGTTGGAGCGGACCGGATCGCCAACGCTGTCGGGGCATACGCCCTCTACGGAGGCCCCAGCGTCGTTGTCGACTTCGGCACCGGTAACAATTTCGACGTCATCTCTGCCGATGGTGAGTTCATCGGAGGTGCCATTGCTCCCGGGATTGAAGTCAGCCTTGATGCCCTGTTCGGCAGGGCGGCCGCGTTGCGGGCGATCGAGTTGGTCGAGCCGCGGAGCGTCATTGGAAAGAGCACCGTTGAGTCACTGCAGTCGGGAGCTGTCTACGGCTTTGCTGCCCAAATCGACGGCATGGTAGAGAGGTTCCGCGGTGAGTTGGGCGACTGTACTGTCATAGCCACGGGTGGGCTCGCCTCGCTGATCTCACCGGTGACCACCTCCATCCAGTACCTTGAGCCGTTCCTCACCCTCCACGGACTTCGCCTGGTCTTTGACATGAATAGCGGGGACTGATCGGCGTGACCGATACGTCTGGATACGAAACTCCCTACCGCTTTGAGCCGACAACGACCATTGCCGAACTCCACGAGGGCTATGGCGATCTGGATGACGGTGAGGAGACTGGCGTCAAGGTGACCGTCGCAGGGCGCCTGATGCTGCGCCGCAACCAAGGGAAGTTGGTATTTGGGGTGCTTGCCGATCAGACCGGGCGCATCCAACTTTTCGCCCCTCAGGCCTCTACCCCCGACTTCGATAGGTTCACTGGTCTCCACATCGGCGACTGGCTGGGGGTCACCGGAGAGGTCATTAGTACTAGGCGAGGTGAGCTTTCGGTCCGTGTCGGATCGTGGGTGCGCTTAGCCGAGGCGCGTCTACCGTTTCCCGACAAGTGGCATGGCATCTCAGATCCTGACACCCGCTTTCGTCAGCGATACGTGGACCTCTGGGTGACAGATGAGGCCCGTCGGGTGTTCACTTTGCGCAGCCGGGCTGTCTCGTTGATGCGCCGCTGGTTGGAGGAACGGGATTTCATGGAGGTTGAGACCCCCGTGTTCCATCCGATCCCCGGTGGTGCCGCTGCCCAGCCGTTCACGACCCACCACAATGCCCTCGACTTGGATCTCTACCTGCGCATAGCTCCCGAGCTGTACCTCAAGAGGCTGACCGTGGGTGGTTTCGAGAGGGTGTTTGAGATTGCCCGCGTGTTTCGCAATGAGGGCTTGTCGACGAGGCACAACCCTGAGTTCACGATGCTCGAGCTCTATCAGGCGTACGCAGACTATGGCGACATCATGGTCCTGGTCGAGGAACTAGTTGCCTACCTCGCTCAAGAGTTGTTGGGCTCCACCTCGGTATCTTACGACGGCCGCGAGTTGGATCTTTCAGCGCCGTGGAGGCGCGCAACCATGTTCGACCTACTCGAGGAGCACAGCGGATTACGGGTTGATCTGGAAACACCGCGTTCCGATCTTGTCGGCTACTGCGAGGAGCGCTCCATCCCCGTCAAGGGCCACCATGGCGTGGGCAAACTCATCTTGGAACTCTACGAGAAGACGACCGAACCTGAACTGTGGGATCCGGTCTTCGTGACCGACTATCCCAAGGAGGTCTCTCCGTTGGCCCGCGAGCATCGCTCGACTGTCGGACTGGTGGAGCGATTCGAGGGGATTGTGGCCGGACGCGAGATCTGTAACGCATTCAGCGAACTGGTGGACCCCGACGAGCAGAGGGCCCGCTTTGGGACCCAAGAGGCTGATAGGGCTGCTGGCGATGACGAGGCCATGGTCATCGACGATGACTACCTACGTGCCCTTGAGTATGGACTTCCCCCGACTGGTGGGCTCGGCATCGGTGTGGACAGACTGGTGATGCTATTGGGGGGCGTCTCGGCGATTCGTGACGTCATCCTGTTCCCGACGCTGCGACCCGAACAGGGCTGAATCCAACTCGCCCAGTCAGGTGGGTAACTCTGCTACCCGTGCCAGAAGAAGATCACAGGTGGAGCGCAGCGTTGAAACGGCTGGAGTCTGGGGCAGGTCGTCGAGTGAGGTCCGTGCACGGTCCGTGAAGTTCACCGCTGTTTCCGTGGTCCCGTCGATCACAGTGTCTGACCGTATGATCCTCCGGGCATGGTCACGGGTTGCGTCATCGATGGGGCCGCCCAGCAACTCACGAAGTTCACCTCCCGAAGGGCCTCCCAGAGCCAGTATCACCGGCAGGGTGTAGACACCCTCGACGAGGTCATTACCTGCCGGTTTGCCCAGTTGGTCATCGGTGGCGACCATATCGAGGATGTCGTCGATGATCTGGAAAGCCATTCCGTAGTGGTAGCCGAAGTCTGTGACCGCTTCAACGAACTGACGGGGATGACCGGCCACGATTGCACCGACGCGCGCCGAGGTTGCAAGCAAGGCAGCAGTCTTTCCTGATATTGACGTGAGGTAGGCATCGCGGGTGCGATTCACATCGAACGCATGCTGCATTTCGCGAACTTGGCCCTCACAGAGAGAGGCGATTGTGGATGCCAGCAGACCGGCTATTTCGGTACCTAGCCTGGCAGCGATCTCGGAAGCTCGTGCCAGGAGGTAATCGCCGGCCAGGATGGCTTCAAGATTTCCCCAGCGGGCGTTGACGCTTTCCACGGTACGTCTGGTGTCGGCACCGTCCATTACGTCGTCGTGGTAGAGGGAGCCCTGGTGTACCAACTCAACGGCAACGCCGCCGGAGATGACATCGTCGGTGGCGTTGCTTGGCTTTGCACTCGTGACTAGCGAGGCAGTGATGGCCAGCGCTGGTCGGATCCGCTTGCCTCCGGCATCTATGAGGTGCCTGGCCATTTCAGTTAGGAAGGGGTTATCAGCCTCGACAGCCTGTCGCAGGCCAACTTCTATCCGCTCTAGGTCGGCGGCCATTCCGGGCGGATCCAGCAGAGGTGTCGAGTTCGCCACTCGAGGAGGATAGAGCGTGGGGCGGGGTTACCGAAACTGCCGGCCTGTAAGGCGTTGAGAGTCGGCCGGTCGCTGACACGCCGGTGCCGGTACACTTGCCTGACGGGACCGGTGTTCGTGGACCGCTCAGGCGGTGCTGTGAGGGTCGGACCAGAGGTTTCCGCAGGAGTCAGGCAGGACAGGAGCGATTGCTTGTTTGAGCGGTTTACGGACAGGGCACGTAGGGTCGTCGTACTGGCCCAGGAAGAAGCGCGCCTCCTCAACCACAACTACATAGGCACCGAACACATCTTGCTGGGGCTCATCCACGAGGGTGAGGGTGTCGCAGCCAAGGCTTTGGAGTCCCTCGGCATCTCGCTTGAGGCAGTGCGCAGTCAGGTCGAGGAACTCATTGGTCAGGGTGGCAGTTCGCCCAGCGGACACATTCCTTTCACGCCGCGGGCAAAGAAGGTTCTTGAGTTGTCACTCCGTGAGGCACTGCAGTTGGGGCACAACTACATAGGAACCGAGCACATTCTGTTGGGGCTCATTCGCGAGGGGGAGGGCGTGGCGGCACAGGTCCTCGTCAAGTTGGGTGCTGACCTGTCGCGGGTACGTCAGCAAGTTATCCAGTTGCTTTCTGGCTACTCGGGCGCCGGGTCAGGTCAGGGCTCTGGTGACAAAGCCGGTGCTACCGCGGGCAAGGGCAGCGGTGATGTGGGTTCCGGTTCACTTGTGCTCGACCAGTTCGGTCGCAATCTCACGCAGGCTGCCCGGGACAAGAAGTTGGACCCCGTGATTGGCCGAGTGCGCGAGACCGAACGGGTCATGCAGGTCCTGTCACGTCGCACCAAGAACAATCCGGTGCTGATCGGTGAGCCGGGTGTAGGCAAGACGGCCATTGTCGAGGGCCTGGCTCAGATGATTGCCAATGACGACGTTCCCGAGACCATTGCCAACAAGCAGGTTTATACGCTCGATCTGGGTGCCCTAGTCGCCGGTAGTCGTTACCGGGGTGACTTCGAGGAACGTCTCAAGAAGGTCCTTAAGGAGATCAAGACTCGCGGTGACATTGTCTTGTTTATCGACGAGATTCACACACTGGTTGGGGCCGGTGCTGCTGAAGGTGCGATTGACGCTGCTTCGATCCTGAAGCCCATGCTGGCGCGCGGAGAGCTGCAAACTATTGGTGCCACCACCCTCGATGAGTACCGCAAGCACTTTGAGAAGGATGCTGCCCTCGAGAGACGATTCCAGCCAGTCAAGGTAGACGAGCCCACGGTTGTCCATACGATTGAAATCCTCAAGGGTCTCCGTGAGCGCTATGAGACCCACCATCGCGTGACGATCACCGATCAAGCCCTCGTGGCGGCTGCCAACCTGGCTGACCGCTACATCTCTGACCGCTTCCTCCCCGACAAGGCGATCGACCTGATCGATGAGGCAGGGTCAAGGTTGCGCATTAGGCGCATGCATACCCCCGAGGACCTGCGTGATCTGGAGGTTGGGCTTGCCGAGGTGGTTCTGCAGAAAAAGGCGGCTGTTGAAGCACAGGATTTTGAAGAGGCCGGAAATCTGCGTGACCGCGAAAAAGAGATTCTGGCTGCCAAGGAGGCCAAGGAGGCCGAGATCCGTTCATCTGGAGTTGACCTGTTCGATGAGGTAGATGAGGAGGCTATTGCAGAGGTTCTTTCGATTTGGACGGGTATTCCTGTCTACAAGCTCACTGAGGAAGAAACCCAGAAGTTGTTGCGCATGGAAGATGAGTTGCACAAGAGAGTCATTGGCCAAGAGGACGCCATCAAGGCGGTCAGTCAGGCCATCCGCCGCACGCGCGCTGGCCTAAAAGACCCTAAGCGGCCATCGGGCTCATTCGTGTTCCTAGGGCCCTCTGGCGTCGGCAAGACCGAGTTGGCCAAGACCCTTGCCGAGTTCCTCTTTGGTGACGAGGATGCCCTTGTTTCCCTCGACATGTCTGAGTACATGGAAAAGCACACTGTCAGCAGGTTGGTTGGCTCGCCCCCCGGATATGTCGGCTACGACGAGGGAGGCCAACTGACCGAGGCGGTCCGCCGACGTCCTTTCTCGGTTGTCTTGTTTGACGAGGTCGAAAAGGCACACCCCGACGTGTTCAACACGCTCTTGCAGATCCTCGAAGAAGGCAGGCTCACAGATGCGCAGGGTCGATCCGTCGACTTTCGCAACACGGTCCTGATCATGACTTCCAACCTGGGTACAGCCGATCTGCGAAAGGCCAGCCTGGGCTTTACCAAGTCAGATGAGGCCGTGTCCTACGAGCGCATGAAGGTGAAGGTGAATGATGCCCTCAAGGACCACTTCCGTCCGGAGTTCTTGAATCGCATTGATGACACGATTGTTTTCCACGAGTTGACCGTTCCCGAGGTGACCCGCATCGTTGACCTCATGATCCGCCGTGTATCAACCCAACTGGCGGGACAGGGCCTTGGGCTTGAGTTGACTGATGCTGCCAAGGACCATTTGGCGCGCGAGGGCTACGACCCCACGATGGGTGCGCGGCCGTTACGGCGCGCCATTCAGCACTTGGTCGAGGATCCACTCAGTGAGCGCCTGTTGAACAAGGAGTTCATGGCTGGTCAGATAGTTATCGTCGACGTAGCCACCACCGACGAACTGGCCGAGGCTGGTGATGATGCTCCGGTGCTGGTGTTCCGCTCCATTGAGGGCTTCGAACCGCCAACCGTCGAAATGGTAGTAGAGGGCGCTGAGTAGTCCAACGGCTGGCAGCATCGCTGTCGCAGCCTCCCCACCCTCGTGACGTGCTGACTAGCGTCATGAGCATGTCTTTATCGCTGCCTCGTCTGGTGTCGTGGCCTGTGTCGGGTGTGGGTGGGTCCCGCTTTTGTCCACAACTGCTATTGGTCGTCGGCCTCGTCATGTTTGCATCGGCCTGTCGTGCCGACGCCACCGTGTCCGTTCACCTTGATGAGGGTGGCACAGGCATGGTCGAGGTCCAACTGGAGTTGGACGACGCCGCCGTGGAGGCCGTGGGTGGACTCGACCACCAGATTCGCCTTGAGGACCTAGAGGACGCAAGGTGGGAGGTCAAAGGGCCCCACCGTTCTACCAATGATGGCGTCACTTCGGTGGTCGCATCAAAGGCCTTTGGGGCGCCCGAAAGGCTCATGTCGATCTTGGACGAAATCGCCGGACCAGGCGTATTTTCGGAAATGGATCTCATGCGTAGACGGTCCTTTGCACGCACGACATGGAGCTTGCAGGGACGGATCGACCTGTCCAGTGGACTGGAAGCTTTCAGTGACTCGGGGCTCAAGGAGGCACTATCCGGGCTTCCGTTGGGCCGTACCAGGGAGGAGTTGGCAGCACTTGCCGGTTGCGTCGCTTGCGACCCGGCCGACTCGTTCGGCTTTGACCTCGTTGTAGAACTCCCCGGTGAGATCGTCACCAACTCCGACAGGGTCGATGGTGGCTCTGCTGTGTGGGCCGTAGCGCTGGGAGATTCGACGCCCACGGTCATCGCGGTATCCGGATCCGTTGCTGACCGGGCTCCGAGGCTCTGGTTGGGGGCATCGGTGACGGTGGCCGCCCTCCTGCTCCTGTTGTGTGTTTCCAGGCTGGTTCGTCGGCTGCTGGGTCACAACCCCCTGCGGTACAGGGTGGGGCACCTACCGAGACCAACACGGAGGCGCTCCCAGCCGACAGAAATTATTGAGCATAAGCCGTCGCGACCCGACGAGAATAGTGCGCGTCGGCTGGAACTAGTCGTGCTTGGTGGGGTCGGTGTGATCTGGGATGCTGGTACCGATCCGGAGGGCCTTTTGGTGTCCTTTGTCAGAGAACATGGTGGGATAGCCGACCCGCGCGAGGTGGCCGACAGGTACCGTGCGGCCAGCCTGGGCCAAGTTTCCGCTGCTGAGTTCTGGGCAGCTGTCGGCGTAGCTGGCGACGCAGGAGACCTTGATGCGGAGTACCTGTCCGGTGTCAGGCTGAGACCAGATGTTCCTGCGTTCTTAGACCAGATGGCCAGGAGGGAGATGACGGTCGCGTGCCTGACAAACGCGGTGCTGCCATGGACCTTGGCATTGCGCAAGAGACTTGACCTAGATGGCCTAATCAGACATTGGGTGGTTAGCGGTGAGGTGGGGGCCCGTAAGCCAGGCCAGGCAATGTTTGAGGCTCTTCGTCGCATGTCAGGAGTGTCATTTTCCAACATGTTGCTGATCGAATCAGAGATCGCAACACTTGAGGCAGCTAGAACAATGGGCATGTCGACAGTTCTCATGAGTGGTACAGCGTTGGTGCCGGAAGGATTCACACACCCAACGATCAACAGTTTTTCAGGTCTCTTTCACCAAAAGGATGACCAGTCTCAGGGTTAATTGAACTAAGCAGGTGCAATGAGAATCCATCTGCCCTCTGGTACGGCTGCGGAACTGGTCAACCCAGAAGCGGGATCTGCTGTCCGTGGCTTAGTGGTCGTTCCTGACATCATGGGGTTGCGTCCATTATGTGATGGAATTGTAGCGGACCTGTCCGAGGCGAATGGCTGGTCAGTTTGCGCCTTCGAGCTCTATCCGGATCAGGAGCACTTGGACTTGGAGGGGCGCTACGAGGCAGCCACTGGCCTCCGCGACGAGCGAGTGCTGGGCGATGCGATTGCCGCAGCTGACGCGACCGGGGCTGCGAGAGTCGCCATCCTGGGTTTCTGTATGGGCGGCATGTACGTACTCAAGACTGTGAGCACTGGACGTTTTGACCGGCACTGCCCCTTTTACGGAATGATTAGGGTGCCTGAGCGCTGGAAGGGCCCTGAGCAGGCTGAGCCACTTGACATTCTGCGCAAGGGTGATGCCTCATCGGTGTTAGCGGTAATCGGCTGCGACGACCCGTACACCCCTCCGGGCGATGTGGACGACTTGGAGGCAACCGGTGCGACTGTGGTGCGATATGAGGGGGCTGACCATGGCTTCGCCCATGACCCATCTCGGCCGTCACACCGAGCAGCTGATGCAGCCGATGCCTGGAAGCGGGTCTTGGAATGGCTGGGTTCTTGAGAGATCTGGTTAGTTCAGATCAGCGGGCCCTGATGGTCAGTTGTTCCCTATTAGTGACGCGGTAAGTGCGATCGATCTGTTCGATCCATCCGAGTCGGACGAATGAGGCGATGGCCTTATTGACTCGTTCACGTGATGCACCGATCATGCCGGCCAGTTCCTCCTGAGTAATCGGAAGGAAGAACTCGTCAGATTCCCCGGCCAACTCCAAGAGCCGTTTAGCGGTGCGGCCCGTTACATCCAAGAACACGGAGTCAGCTAGGGCCTCATCCATGTTGCGCAGCCGACCGGCCAGCATCTCGACCACGGGCCAGAGTAGGGACGGATCATCTGTGTAGAGACCCTTGAGGGGCTCGTAAGGGACTGCTGTTACGACTGACGCCTCAAGGGCACGGGCCTCAGCGGATCGACCCCTTCCGCTAAACAGGCCCATTTCTCCGAAGAGGTCGCCGGGTTCCATCAGGGCAACCATCGATTCGCGGCCGTCGATTGACTTGTTGGCGATGGCTATGCGGCCCGAGACAACCACGTAGAGCTCGTCAGGGCTGTCACCCTCTACGAAAATGACATCTCCACGTTGCAGGTCACGGTCTATCGAAACCGCTGCAATGGTGTCGAGGTCAGCCTGGTCGAGGCCGGCGAAGAGCGTTGTTTCGCTGAGGAGGGTGGTGTCTGGCATGTCAGTTGGCCATGCTAGTTAGATGAATCACCACCAGTCAGCCTCAACGGGAACCGGAGAGACGTGTGTGCGGTCTACTGGGTGTGCATCGTGAGCCTGTGGACCGTGGTTGTGGCCGCTGGCGAGGGTCTTCGGTTCGGCTCCGACAAGCAGTCGGCCGACCTTGGGGGAGTGCCGGTGCTTACCCGCTCGGTTGTTACAGCATCTGCTGTTTCGGACGGGGTTGTCGTCGTTGTTGCTGAAAATCGGATCGAAGGTGTTCGAACACTCCTTGCTGACCTTGATGGTGATGTCGAGGTCTGCGGTGGGGCCGCCACACGCTCCGCATCGGTCCGAGCAGGCTTGGCGTTAGTTCCTGATGGTGCTGAGGTTGTACTCGTGCATGACGGTGCCCGTCCTCTGGCAACCGAGGCTGTCTACGAGCGCGTGATTGCAGCTGTGAAGGCCGGTGCCGACGCGGTAGCTCCGGTCATCAACGTGTCCGATTCGCTGAGGTCCACTTCAGGTGGACCGGTGGACCGTGACGCTGTTCTGGTCGTTCAGACCCCTCAGGGGTTCCCGGCAAGTGCAATCAGGGCTGCCCATGCCGGCGGTGGTGAGGCCGACGACGACGCCACGTTGGTTGAGGTCAATGGTGGCACAGTGGTGGTCGTGGATGGGGAGAGCCAAAATATGAAGATCACTCGACCAGTCGACTTGGAGGTCGTCCGTTACCTGTTTGGGGGAGGTCATGGAGATGCCTGAGATGCGCGTAGGACAGGGTTTTGACGTACACCCGTTCTCCGACGATCCAGATCGACGACTGGTATTGGGCGGCGTGGTACTGGCTGGTCCGGGCCTTGTCGGACACAGTGATTCTGACCCAGTGGCACACGCTTGCATCGACGCCTTGTTGGGTGCGGCCGGTATGGGCGACATCGGCGAGCGCTACCCCGACACAGATCCGTCCTATGCGGACATCGATAGCTTCGGCCTCTTGGCTGACACCATCGCCGCCGTAGGAGCTGAAGGTTGGCAGGTGGTTAACTTGGACTGCACGGTTGTGCTCGAGGCGCCGAGGCTGGCCCCACACCGGGTCGAGATTCAGGATCGTTTGGTTGCAGTCATTGGTGCACCAGTCTCGGTGAAGGCCAAACGAGCGGAGAGCCTTGGTGCGTTGGGTCGCGGTGAGGGAATCGCCGCAATGGCCGTAGTCCTGTTGGAGCGCGGGTGAGCGGCCCGAAGGGTCGTCGCGGACCTCCCAGGGGCGGGCGCGGGCATGGTCCTGGTCGTAACCCCAGGTCCCGAGGTGGTCAGCGCGGTACTACACCGATAAGGGGGCGTTCCGGCGAACCTCCGAAGGGCCTCGGTGGCGACCAGGTCGAGGGAAGGCACGCCGTGCGTGAGTTGCTGCTGGCGGGGAACCGCCGTACGAGGGAGGTGATCCTGGCTGCCGAGATGGACCCGGCGCCGATTCTTGATGACATCATCGACCTAGCTGACGAGGCGAGAGTTTCTATGCGTGAGCTGCCACGATCGAAGTTTGATTCGATGACCAAGACCGATGCTCCCCAGGGCGTCTTGGCGTTGGCTGCTCCACTTCGGGATCATGGCCTAGAGGGCCTCCTTCATAGTGACGCCTGGGACCCCGATCCGTTTCTGTTGATGCTGGATGGCATCACCGACCCTGGGAACCTAGGAGCGATCCTGCGCTCGGCCGAGTGTGCCGGAGTCACTGGTGTGATATTGCCGAAGCACCGTGCTGCCAGGGTCTCTCCGACGGCTGCCAAGGCTGCAGCCGGGGCAATCGAACACCTGCGTATGGCGAGCGTGTCTGGCCTGCCCAAGGCCATGGGCCGCCTGGCAGATCTCGGCATCTGGTCCGTAGGTCTCGACGTGGGTGGTGATCAAATGATCCACAACCTGAAAGTGGTGGATCAGCCGCTGGCCCTGGTGATGGGGGCTGAGGGATCCGGACTGTCACGCCTCGTAAGGGAGCGCTGTGACGCGCTGGCACACATTCCACTGCGGGGGGTTCTCGGGTCTATGAATGTCTCGGCTGCGGCTGCAGTGGCCCTCTTCGAGGTTGCTCGCCATAGGGCCTCGGTCGGCGGGGCAAGAGTGGAGCCCGAGGTCGGATTCGAACCGACGACCTGACGCTTACAAGGCGCCTGCTCTGACCAACTGAGCTACTCGGGCGGGATGGCATAACTTGTGGCGTGAAACGCCCACTTGGAGCGATCCCTTCGATCACAAGGTTACTGAAGTCGTCCGAAGGTGAGGCTTAGTGGTTGGAGGGCCGTTCCACACGAATTTGGACACCAAACGCAGAATCTATTGGACTTCAGCCACGAGCCTCTTTCCACGAAACCCGGGTTTCGGCGGCCTCACAACCTCGATCCTGAACTACCCTGCGCGCACCAAGACTTGTGTGAAACCTGGGGAGGTGCGATCCGATGACTGCTGCAGAGAATGCCGCCATCGAGTTCGACGAGGACCAGATCCGCGTGGATCTGGCTGCTGCCTTCCGACTGGCCGCCAAGATGAACTTCCACGAGTCCGTGGGGAACCATTTCAGTGCGACCGTCTCACCGGATGGTAAGCGATTCCTGTGTAACCCGAAGTGGCGGCACTTCAGCCTCATGAAGGCCAGTGAGCTCCTCCTCCTAGACGCTAGTGATCTGTCGACCATGGATCGACCAGATGCACCCGATGCCTCCGCCTGGTGCATACACGGCGCAATCCACGCCCGGATTCCGACTGCCCGGGCCGTGCTCCACTGCCATCCTCCCTATGCCACGGCCATGTGTGGCTTGATAGATCCGACCATTCCACCGATAGATCAGGCCACGGCACGCTTTTGGAACCGCACCGTCTACGACATGGAGATAGGTGGGCCACCCGACGATCCGGTAGAGGGTGCCCGGGTCGCTGAGGCGATGGTGGGCAACACGGTGATGATGATGGGCAACCACGGCGTGACGGTGGTAGGTGAGACAGTGGCTCACGCCTTTGAGGAGCTCTACTACTTGGAGCGGGCCTGTAGGAACGTGGTGCTGGCACTCAGTTCCGGTAGGCCTCTTCGTGTCATGGATGATGCCCTGACTGCCAGTGTGCTCAGGATGTGGGCCCGATTCACTGACCAGAGCCTGGCCCACTTTGCTGAGCAGAAGACACTCCTAGACCTTGAGGACTCCAGCTACCGGGACTGACAGGGGACAACCTGCCAAGGAGCCGGAACTGCGCCGTGGTCTCCGACCCACTCCCTGTTGGGGGGGTGCTTGTAAAGCACTTCCACCTGGATGATGATCGTTGTATGGCTCTGACCCAACGCGACCGAGAGATTCTGGATTTCGAGCGCACCTGGTGGGATTCGCCTGCACCGAAGGATGTGCAGGTTCTGGAACGCTTTGAGTTGTCGGCTACCCGCTACCAACAGTTGCTGACAGTCCTACTTGAGGACGAAGAAGCGATGGCCTACGACCCGCTTGTCGTAAGACGGCTTCAGCGTCAACGCGAAAGGCGCCGCCGTGCCCGCTTTGAGAGCCCGGTGGTCGAGGACATCAAGTGAACGTCGGGGGTCGGGGTCGCAACGTCGGGTTGGGTCCTAGCAACCCCTCAGCCGCTCCAAGGGCGTTCCTCCTGATAACCGTCGCACTCATCCTTGGTTTGGTCCTGTTGTGGAAGGCGGTCGACAGCGATGTCGGAACCGTGGCCGTCTCCGATTCGGCCGCTGTTGAGGGAGCGGATCAGGTAGATGAAATACCGGATACGGGTGATACCGGTGCTCCCGTTGATGAGGTAGCCGGGACAGACGCCGTAGTCACCACCGAGCCCGTGGTTGCCACCACCACTACCAGTGCGCCTTTGTTCCCGAGCAGGTCACCCAGCGACGTGAAGGTCCTCGTGGCTAACGGTTCAGGCATTGGTGGTGCAGCGGGAGCGGTGACCGACATCCTGAACCCTAGGGGCTACGCCCTCGAGTCCCCGGCCAACGCCAACCGCACCGACGTATCGGGCATCTTCTACCGAACTGGCTTTGCCGACGACGCCCGGATGGTTATGGAAACGGTGGCTCCGGGCAATCCGGACCTGTTGTCACAGATGCCCACTGGAGGCTTATCGGTTCCTGACGGCACTATAGATCGTCTTGCCAACGCCGACGTAGTAGTGATTCTCGGCGCTGATGGAATCATCTACGCGGGTTGAGGTTTGACGGATGCGGGTGGTAGCCGCACCGGACAAGTTCAGGGGAACTGGATCCGCACAACAGGTTGCCGGTGCCATCGCGCGTGCAGTCTCAGCACTGGGTGGCAGTGCTGACATGGTTCCAATGGCCGACGGAGGTGAGGGCACTCTCGACGTTCTTGGGGGCCCCAACAGGTCAACTATCGTGACCGGGCCACTGGGTGATCCGGTGGAGGCTCAGTGGCGTCTTGAGGGTCGTAACGCTGTTATTGAGATGGCAAGGGCATCAGGTCTCGACCTAGTTGGGGGGCGGGCCGGGAATAGTCCTCTGGACGCTACGACGGCTGGAACGGGTGAGTTGATTTTGACAGCTGTCGAAAAGGGGGCGCGACGGGTAATTGTTGGACTAGGCGGTTCGGCGACTACCGACGGTGGGCTGGGCGCATTGGAGGCCATGGGATCACTTGCGCGGTTCCGAGGTATCGAGTTGCTGGTTGCCTGCGATGTGAGGACAATCTTTGTTGAGGCAGCCGAGGTCTTCGCTCCCCAGAAGGGTGCCAGCCTTGCTCAAGTGGCGATGTTGAGCGGACGCCTCGAGAGGCTCGCTCAGTTCTACGCCGAGGAGCACGGTCTCGATGTGAGAGACCTGCCTAGGTCGGGGGCAGCTGGTGGCTTGGCTGGTGGCCTAGCGGCGGTGGGTGCACAGTTGATCGACGGCGTCTATCTGGTCGCCGAAGAGGTGGGGCTCGACGAGGTCGTGGTTGGCGCCGACCTGGTGGTCACAGGTGAAGGTCGACTTGACTCAACTTCGTTTGAAGGCAAGGTGGTTGGCGGTGTCGCCAACCATGCGGATGCAGCCGGGGTACCTCTCTTGGTGGTTGCGGGGCAGGTGGCCCCCAATGTGGTCGGGCACGTCGACTGCATTTCGCTGGTGGAGGAGTTCGGTGAGGAACGTGCAACCACCGACACCCTCACCTGTGTGGAAGAGGCAGTCAAGTCCAACCTCGGATTCCGCTGGCTGGGATGAGAAGTATTTTCCTGACAGTGGGGAATCCTGACTGCTTTGGTAGGATTTACTTCTGCTAAGGCGGTCGCTGTTCAGTCCGCCCTCCGGAACGACGAACAGGTGGAACGAATGGCTGTGACCGTGCGAATTCCGACAACGCTTCGACCCCTCACGGGTGGGGTGCCCGAGGTGGCTGTCAATGCAGCGACCGTGGGTGAGGCACTGACAGCCCTTGAGCAGTCGCATCCCGGCTTCGGGGAGCGGATTCTCGACGAGGCTGGTGCCCTCCGACGTTTCGTGAACGTGTTTGTGAGTGACGACGATGTGCGTTTCCTCGACGGCCTCGCTACCCAGATCCCCGATGGTGACACGGTCGCTATCGTTCCCGCCGTAGCCGGAGGCTAGATTCCGGCCGGTTGTGTTCGGACACCAGACAGTTCAACGCCCCCACTTGACACCCTGACAGGTTGTGATTTAACGCTGCTGCTGGTTGGATTAGCACTCTCACCATGAGAGTGCCAACGGCGTGGCGTATCCCGTCCCCGGGCCATCTCACAGACCACGGGTCACTATGACCCACCAATGAAAGGCATCCGCTGATGGCGAAGATCATCTCGTTTGACGAGCAGGCCCGCCGGTCTCTCGAAAGTGGCATGGACCAACTTGCCGACGCAGTTCGCGTCACCCTTGGTCCCAAGGGCCGCAACGTCGTGCTTGACAAGAAGTGGGGTGCCCCCACGATCACCAATGACGGCGTTTCCATCGCTAAGGAGATCGACCTAGAAGACCCATACGAGCGCATTGGTGCTGAACTGGTTAAGGAGGTTGCTAAGAAAACCGATGATGTGGCAGGCGACGGCACTACTACGGCAACCGTCCTAGCCTGGTCAATGGTCCACGAGGGCCTGCGCAACGTTGCCGCTGGGGCCAATCCCATGTCCATCAAGAAGGGTATCGAGGCAGCCGTTGAGGCCGCTGTCGATGCCATCAGTGAAGCATCTGTTGATGTTTCCAGCGACAAGAGCCAGATCGCTAACGTGGCAGCCATCTCATCGGCAGATGTCGAAATCGGATCGATGATCTCCGAGGCGATCGAAAAGGTCGGCAAGGACGGTGTGATCACCGTCGAAGAGGGTCAGACCTTTGGCATGGAGATGGACCTCGTCGAAGGTATGCGTTTCGACAAGGGCTACATCTCGCCCTACTTCGTGACCGACACCGATCGAATGGAGGCTGTTTTGGAGGATCCCTACATCCTGCTAGTTGGCTCCAAGATCTCCGCTGTGCGTGATTTGGTTCCAGCCCTCGAAAAGGTCATGCAGGCTGGCAGCAACTTGGTCATTATTGCTGAAGATGTCGAAGGCGAGGCCCTAGCCACGCTCGTCGTCAACAAGATTCGTGGCACGTTCACGTCAGTTGCAATCAAGGCTCCGGGCTTCGGTGACCGCCGCAAGGCGATGCTTCAGGACATGGCAATCCTTACCGGTGGCCAGGTCATCTCTGAAGAGGTTGGCCTCAAAGTCGACAATGTCACCCTGGAGATGTTGGGCCGAGCCCGCAAGATGGTGGTCACCAAGGACGAGACCACCGTCGTTGAGGGTGCTGGTGACGAGGCCGACATTGCCGGCCGGATCGCCCAGATCAAAGGTGAGATAGAAAACACCGACTCTGACTACGACCGTGAAAAGCTCCAAGAACGCCTTGCCAAGTTGTCTGGTGGAGTTGCCGTCCTCAAGGTTGGTGCAGCTACGGAGGTCGAGTTGAAGGAGAAAAAGCACCGTATCGAGGATGCTGTCTCCACGACCAAGGCAGCCATCGAGGAGGGTGTCGTTGCCGGAGGCGGCGTGACTCTGCTTCGTGCCCAGGCGGCAGCAACAGCGGCGAGTGAGGGCCTTGAGCGAGACGAGGCGACCGGAGCACGGATCGTGTCAAAGTCACTTGAGGCACCTTTGTACCAGATAGCCGTTAACGCAGGTATGGAAGGTGGCGTCATCGTTGAAAGGGTGCGTGCCCTCGATGGTCCCAACGGACTCAATGCCGAGACGGGTGAGTACGAGGATCTAGTCGCCGCGGGCATCATCGATGCAGCAAAGGTGACCCGTTCCGCGTTGCAGAACGCAGCGTCGATTGCAGCCCTGTTCCTTACGACCGAGGCAGTCATCGCCGATGCACCCGAGGAAGGTGCCGGCGGTGGTGGAATGCCAGATATGGACTTTTAGACGGGTTTGTCCATAGGCAACAGTCCACACGGAGCGCCCTTGAGGGCGCTCCGTGGCGTTTTGGAGTCACAGGCGTGTTCACTGGTGTCCATGAGGCAGCCCTACAGAACTGGTGGTCGCTGAGGTGGCGTCTAGGGGACGAACCGAGAGAGTCTTGACCCGTCGTGTCGACGGTGTGGAGAGCAGGCGCACCCATGACGACCTGATAGTCGAGGAGCCAATGTCGATCCGTCTGGATGGCACCCTGGTGGCCACGACCATGCGTACACCGGGAGACGACTTCGATCTAGCGGTCGGCTTCTGCGTGACTGAGGGCGTACTGGATGGAACCCCCGTGAAGGGCGTTCGTTACTGTGGTGAGGGGCCGGCCGGTGAATCAGCCTTCAATGACGTCACGGTAGAAACAGGCGGTCTTGCACCGGTTCCCACACCACGCTTGAATCTGACCTCCTCATCGTGTGGTCTGTGTGGGTCTATCACGATCACAGAACTGTCTGAACGACTAGAACCCCTCGAAGTTGAGCCATTCGACCTCGACCTCCTTGCAGGACTTGCCGATCGCATAGGTGTTGACCAACCGCTGTTCGGGGCAACGGGAGCCGTCCACGCTGCTGTTGCCTTTGATCGGGCTGGAATTCCAGTAGTGGAGCGTGAGGACATCGGCCGGCACAACGCGGTCGACAAAGTGATCGGTCACCTCCACCTCAACGACCTCCTGCCTGCCACTGGGCTTGGGCTCTGGGTGAGTGGACGTGCTTCTTTTGAGATCGCCCAGAAGGCGTGGACAGCCGGTTTCGCTGCTCTCGTTGCCGTCAGTGCGCCATCTGCGCTTGCTGTAGAGACGGCCCGAGTCGCTGGTTTCCAGTTGGTCGGTTTTGCCAGAGGTCGACGCCTGAATCTCTATACCGAAGACTGATCCAGCCTCCATGGATGCCGGGGTGTTGGACCAGCCCAGGGCTATCTAGAATTCGTTCTGATGACCGAACCCGTTACGCCTTAGGAGGGTCTTTGTGCCCGACACAGTTCTTCAGGATTGGCAATGTCGACGTGGTTCCACATCATGTTGGTTGTCACTGAGAGTAGTTGGCGGTAACTGGGACGTGTCTACCGGCTTTAGTGACCTCAAGACGCTTGATGCCGTGGTTGAGAGTAGGGCTGCGTGACTGCCGCCACGTTCAGTGCCACCGACCTCCTCGCTGACGGGTCACTGAAGGGATCAGCGTTTTGCGAGGCGCTGACAAGTCGTACCGACCAGTACTTGGTGGACGTTTTTGGAGCCGGGGACCCACCCGGGGAAACTGCACTCGTAGCGGTTGGCGGATACGGCCGAAGGGAACTCTGTCCAGGTAGCGACATCGATTTGATCCTGCTGAGCAGTCCTGGTGTCGATATCTCAGACTTCGCTCAGAGCCTCTGGTATCCACTGTGGGACGCCGGCTTCAAGTTGGGTCATCAGGTGGGCACGGTGGAACAGATACTGGATGTGGCTAGTGGCGACTTGGACACTGCAACCAGCCTTCTGGCAGCACGACACATCGCGGGCGACCAGGACCTTGCGACTGCACTTGTCGAAGGTGGGCGACTCCAGTGGATGGAGAAGGCCGACGAGAATCTGGCAGCACTCATCACCAGGGTTGATGAACGCCATGGGCAATACGGCGAGGTTGCTTTTTTGCTGGAATCCGAATTGAAAGAGGGTCGTGGTGGCCTGCGCGACGTCCACACGTTGGCGTGGGCCGAAGCCACCAAACCTGTGCTCCATGCTTCCGAGGCAGCGGGTCTATCCGATGCCTTCGAGGTGCTCCTCACTGTTCGAGTGGAGTTGCATCGGGTGACCGGTGGCCGCTCCGATCGGCTTCTACTAGAGCTTCAAGATGAGGTGGCCGAGAGGCTCGGACACGGTGATGCCGACCGGCTCATGGCCGATGTAGCCGCAGCTGCCGGTGCCATCACGTGGGTGGGTGACGGGGTCTACCGGCGGCTTCGCCAGGAACACAGCCAGAAGCGGGTTCCCTTGTCAGTTGGCCTGTCCGACTCGGAGGTGAGGGATCTGGGCTCAGGATTGATGATGGACGGGGACAGGCTCTACTTGGGAGATGGAGCATCCATAGCCGAGGATCCGGTGTTGCCTCTACGCGTAGCAGCCAAGGCGGCGGCCGAGGGTGCTTATCTGGATCGCCTGATGTTGGTGAGTTTGGTGTCGGATTCTCCACCAATGCCCGAGCCTTGGCCCGTTGAGGCGCGAGAATGCCTTGTAGCCCTTATGTCGGCCGGGCCCGACCTCATTCCGGTGGTCGAGGACCTGGATCAGGTTGGGTTGTTTGTTCGCTTGATACCCGAGTGGGAGCCGTGTCGACACCGTCCACAGCGCAACGCGTATCACCGCTTTACCGTTGATCGCCACCTTTTCGAAACTGCAGCTGGAGCGGCAGTTCTCTGCCACACCGTTGAGAGACCCGACCTGCTAGTGGTGGGTGCGCTACTACACGACATCGGCAAGGGTTATCCCGGTGACCACACAGACGTGGGAATGGGCCTGGTTCGCACTATTGCAGAGCGAATGGGATACCCAGACGGCGATGTGGACATCTTGGTAGCTATGGTTCAGCACCACCTGCTCCTTCCGGACATAGCGACCAGGCGTGATCTCGATGATTCCGGAACAGTTCTGGCTGTCGCTGAGTCGGTAGAGAATCATTGTCTGCTCAGTCTGTTGGCTGCACTCACCGAAGCTGATTCCTTGGCAACCGGCCCCTCGGCATGGAGTAGTTGGAAGGCGGAACTTGTTGGTGACTTGGTGGCACGGGTCGACTACGTGCTAACCGGAGGCGACATGTCGGACCTAGTCGTCGGACTGTTTCCGAGTACTGAACAACGGGTGCTGTTGGAGGGTGGCGAGGAGGTGATCTGGGGAGATGGCTCGACCCTCACGGTTGTGACAACTGACAGGCCCGGTGCTTTTTCCAAGGTGGCCGGTGTGCTCGCTCTCAATGGCCTAGACGTGTTGGATGCCTCAGCCCATTCGGAAGGCGGCAGGGCATTATCGGTGTTCAAGATCACGGCTGTTTTCAAACAGATACCTGACTGGCCTCATGTAGTTGAACAAGTTGAGAGGGCGCTGACTGGGCGCCTCGCGATATCCGCCCGCCTTGGAGAGCGTTCCCGCATCTACAGCCAGCCACCTACGTCAGCGCGGCCTGCGACCCCACGAGTGACTGTCGACAATGAGGCCTCGGCGCTAGCTACTGTCCTAGAGGTAAGTTGCCCTGACGGGGTCGGAGTTCTCTACAGGATTACCCGAGCATTTGCCGAACTTGACCTTGACATCGTTAGTGCACGAGTGCAGACCATTGGATCCGATGTCGTTGACGCCTTCTACCTACGCGATGGCACCGGGTCCAAGATCACGGATCCTGACCACCTCACTGAGATCGAACTGTCGGTGCTGCGCTGGGTAGTAGTGGATTTCTGAGCCAGTGATCTGGTTGGTGATCGCCTACGGTCTAATTGCATGAACAACCCAGGCGTTCAGCCCCCCTCAAGATTGGAGTTGCTGCGTTGGGCCGAATCCCTGTCTGCGATTGCCCGCACAGGTCTGGGCTTTACCGAAGTTCTTTATGAACGGGAGCGGTTTGAAGAGGTGCTGAGAGTTGCCGCCGACATACGGGTGCGTGCCGACTCAGGCGGTGAGGCTCCTGGAATTGATGAGTTGATGGATGGGTGGCTGGCATCAGTTGGCGAGGGGGTGCCCGGCTATGTGACTCCCAAGTCAACCGTGGCGGCGGTGGTTGGAAACGACGATGGAGAACTTTTGCTCGTGCAACGTGCCGAGTCTGGCCTCTGGCTCTACCCGACGGGCTGGGCCGATGTGGGCTATTCGCCCGCCGAGGTCGTCATCAAGGAGGTTCTCGAGGAAACAGGTATCCACTGTGAGGTGGTCAGACCCATTGCCATCCTGGATGGCTTCCGGCTGGGATTCACCGGTATCCCACTTTACTCTCTGGTATTTCACTGCCGCATGACGGGTGGAGAGTTGAAGCCGCACCCACTTGAGTGCCGAGATGTTGGGTTCTTTGCTGAGGACTGCTTACCGGAGGACACGATCCTTCCCGACGAGTGGGCTGAGGAGGCATTTAGGGCAATTCGCGGTGAGTACATAGATGTCCGTTTCGATGCACCCCGTGACCCGCCGTGGCGCGGAGACAACCCGATCTGAGCAGGGGTGTTCCGGGGTCAGGGTTTGCCCGGCTGGTTTCGCAGGAAGTCCTCAATATCAGCCACCAAGCGGTCAGGGTTGTCATCAGGTTCCTCGTCGAAGTCAACCTCCAGGCGCTCGACATACTCAGCCGTGTCCTCGTCTTCGGCAACCAGGTCGCTGACCTGTCGCTCGTAGGTGGCCGCAGCTATTTCCAGGTCGGTGCAGGGGATGGTCGTACCCAGGACGGTACTCAGGCCCTCCACTAGTGCCAGGGCGGCCTTGGGGGAGGGAGCGCTGGACACGTAGGCCGGCACGCTTGCCCAGAGGGACGCTGTTGGTATCCCGGCTGCCCGGAGACCGGCTCCGAGGACGCCAACGATGCCCGTGGGCCCTTCGTAGGTGGATGGCGAGAGGCTTAAGTGTTCGGTGATCACCACGTCGTCAGAGGTGCCGTAGACCTGCACAGGCCTCGTGTGGGGCACATCTGTTAGCAGGGCGCCGAGGGTGACAGCCAGGCTGGCACCCACTTCGTTGGCTGTTGTGAGCACATGATCTACGAAGGTCCGCCAGCGCAACTGTGGCTCGTGTCCGGTCAGAACGACCAGGTCGTGGTCGGTTTCCGGGATATGTGCTGCATACACGCTCGTTGAGGGCCAGGCGATATGACGGGAGCCTTCGTGGTCAAGGTGGACGCTCGGGCGGGCCACCGTGAAGTCGAAGAAGTCCTCAGCGTCGATCGTGGCGACCTCGACTGACTCGAAGTGGTCTCGCACGTAGCGAGCCGCGGTGGACGATGCTTCTCCAGCATCGTTCCAGCCCTCGAAGGCAGCAATCAGGATCGGGGATTTCAGGTCGTTCAGCCTCGCGGCATTGGACCAGTGCAGGTGCGGTGTTGGTGAACTGACCATCGGTCGGAGGATACCGGTGGCCGGTGCAGCACGCGCCTGCGAGGCTGACTGATCCTGTTGGTAGGCCTGGTCCTCCTACAATCGGCCCCGATGGAGGAATCAATGATCGAGATTCGGGAAGCCACCGAGGTGGATGACGTCCTACTGGAGGCACTGGGCCGGCTCATCCCGCAGCTGTCCAACTCCAGTCCTGCTCCTAGTTCAGTGGAACTGTCCGAGATCGTTAAATCGGATGCCTCAATCTTGTTGGTGGCCGAGGAGCATGGTGTGGTGTTGGGGATGATGACGCTTGTCGTCTTTCGGATACCGACAGGGGTACGGGCATGGATCGAGGACGTGGTGGTGGATGAGGCTGCCAGGGGTCGTGGCGTGGGTGAGGCTCTTAACCGGGTGGCTATCGAACGTGCATGTGAGGCCGGTGCCAGGACTATTGATCTGACGTCTCGCCCGTCCCGCGAGGCCGCCAACCGCCTCTATGACCGCCTCAACTTCGAACAACGTGACACCAACGTCTATCGCCTGGATTTGTAGTCGTGCCGAGTGATTGGGCCAAGGGATCCGTTTCGCCGTTGAAGTCACTCATTGAGTTGTCAAATCCCGTGTAGAGGACATGACCGTGCTCTGGTTGCTCCCATGGGGCAGCATGGGGGGATGGACACTGAACCTGAGATCGATTGGCGGGCACTCCGCTCGGTGGCAGCGGAGGCCGCAGCCAACGCCTATGCCCCGTACTCCCGTTTCCCGGTGGGTGCTGCCGGCCTCACCGATGATGGCCGGATCGTTTCAGGCTGCAACGTGGAGAACGCCTCCTATGGCCTCACCCTGTGTGCCGAGTGCGGCATGGTTTCTGATATGCACCTCACCGGCGGCGGTCACCTCGTCGCCGTCGTCGCAGCCAATCCCGAAGGTGACCCGCTCGCACCTTGCGGCCGGTGCCGGCAACTCCTCTTGGAGGCCGGAGGCACTAACCTCCTGGTCGACGGTCGCAACGGCCCCCGGACGATTGTGGACCTGTTGGCCGACCCGTTTTCCCCAGAAGACTTGAACACGGTTTGAGTGGTGGACACGGTCGGGATAATCCGGGCAAAGCGGGACGGTCACAGGCTCAGTGATGAGCAAATCACGTGGTTCATCCACAACTACGCCGCCGGTGGTGTCATCGCCGACGAGCAGGCAGCTGCACTTGCGATGGCCATCTTCTTCCAGGGTATGGAGTCCGATGAATTGGCTGTCTGGACCGAGGCGATGGTGGATTCGGGAAGTCGGTTGGATCTTGGCGCTGTTGGACTTCCCACGGTCGACAAGCACTCCACCGGAGGTGTTGGAGACAAGGTCTCACTGATCCTGGTTCCCCTTGTCGCTGCATGTGGTGCGGCGGTTCCACAGTTGTCGGGAAGGGGTCTCGGTCACAGTGGTGGAACGCTCGACAAGATGGAGGCCATTCCCGGTTGGAGGGCTTCACTCAGCGTCGACGAGATGGTTGATCAGATGCGTCGTGTGGGAGGTGTGATTGCTGGCGCCACCGAGGACATCAGTCCCGCTGATCGCTGCCTCTACGCACTGCGGGATGTGACGGCCACCGTTGACTCGATCCCGCTCATAGCTAGCTCGATCATGTCCAAGAAGATCGCAGAAGGGACAGACTCATTGGTGCTGGACGTGAAGTTTGGCTCGGGATCCTTTATGCCCGAGCTGGATCGAGCCCGAGAACTGGCACACACTATGGTCGACCTTGGAGAGAGCAACGGGGTGCGTACCGTTGCCCTGATCACCGCCATGCACACCGTTCTCGGTCGTACGGCGGGTAACGCACTTGAGGTGGTCGAGAGCCTTAAGGTCCTGGAGGGAGAGGGCCCCGACGACCTCATCGAGGTGACCCTGGCCCTGGCCGATGAGATGGTTGCCCTGGCAGGCCTCGACGCCGATCCGGCAGAGGTCCTAGCGTCGGGACGCCCGCGGGAAGTGTTTGAGGAAATGGTCGCCGCGCAGGGAGGCGACCTCTCAGCAGATTTGCCCATCGCACCCCACGTCGAGGTAGTCACCGTCGAAGAGGCGGGTTGGTTGGGGCGTCTCGATTGCCTTTCGGTGGGCATTGCAGCGTGGCGGTTGGGTGCGGGGCGCGCGCGCAAGGAGGACACCGTGAGCGCCTCGGCCGGTGTTGTGTGTCTCGCCAAGCCGGGTGATGCCATCGAGGTTGGCCAACCCGTGCTGGAACTGCACGCAGAAGATCCAAGCCTGTTCGCCATTGCACGTGAGGCCCTCGAGGGTGCCATCGAGGTTGTGGATGAGGCCCCCGCTCCGATGCCACTGGTAGTGGACCGGATAGGTGCCTGAAGGTGGTTTAGCGGCCGATCGGGTGCCAGACAGTTTTCATCTCTAGGAAGTCACCGATCATGTACGGGCTGGCACCGACTGGGTCGGACCGCACGATGCGCTTCACGTTGTCGGCGGCCGTGGCCACAGCCTCGTCATCGAGGCCATTAGGTTCGCCGGTGAGGTCCACGGAGTTGACGTCCATATGTCCCAGTGCCCATGGCAGCAGTTCGGCCTTGTCGCCAGTGAGGACATTTACGACGCCTCCCGGAACATCGGAGGTTGCCAGAACTTCGGCCAGGGTCACAGCTGCCAGCGCCGAGGGACCTCCCGTGGTTACCACAGCCGTGTTGCCTGAGATGATCACGGGGGCGATCCGTGAGAGAAGGCCGAGCAGTGGTGGGTCATCGGGTGCGGCGACTACCACCACGCCGGTTGGCTCCGGGAAGGTGAAGTTGAAGTAGGGGCCGGCTACCGGGTTAACCGTGCCAAGAACGTGGTGAAGCTTGTCCGCCCAGCCCGCGTACCAGACCCACCTGTCGATTGACCTGTCTACCTCGGCTCGCACCGAGTGGGCCGTCTGGCCCATGTCCGTCAGAACCGAGATGAACTCGGCCCTACGGGACTCCATGACCTCGGCTACCCGGTAGAGCACCTGGCCACGGTTGTACGCCGTGCGGCCGGCCCAGTCGGCCTGTGCGCCGCGTGCCGCCTTGACGGCTTCACGCAGGTCCTTGCGGGAGGCCTTGGCAGCGTTGGCCAGCAGGTCGCCGTCAGCCGAGTGGATCTGAAAGGTCCTTCCGGATTCAGAACGGGGAAACGTTCCGCCTATGAACAGTTTGAAGGTCTTGTCGACAGGAATGTGCTCGGCCATCACGCACTTCCCCCCGCGCCGCTGGTTTGTTCCCTTAGGTATGGGGCTAGGCCGTGTAGGCCGCCCTCACGGCCGAAGCCACTCTCCTTGTAGCCGCCGAATGGGCTGGCCGGGTCGAACCTGTTGTAGGTGTTGGCCCACACCACACCCGCACGCAACTTCTCAGCCATCCAGAGGATCTTGGAGCCCTTCTCGGTCCAGATGCCGGCTGACAGGCCGTAGGGCGTGTTGTTGGCCTTCTCCACGGCTTCTTCGGCGGTGCGGAAGGTCTGGACTGTGAGCACCGGTCCGAAGATCTCCTCACGGGCCACCGTATGGCTCTGCTGCACCCCGGTGAACACGGTCGGCGGAAACCAGAAGCCCTTGTCCGGGAGTTCACATTCGGGTTGGTAGAGGTCGGCTCCCTCGGCCACGCCGGTGGCGACCATGTCGGTGATGCGCTGCAGTTGGTCAGCCGAGTTTATTGCGCCCACGTCAGTGTTCTTGTCGAGGGGGTTACCGAGGCGCAGCGTAGAGATCCGGCGCCTCACGCGCTCGACGAAATGTTCTGCAATCGATTCCTCGACCAGTAGTCGTGAACCGGCACAGCACACATGGCCCTGGTTGGAGTAGATGCCCGTTACGACACCTTCCACGGCCTGGTCGAACGCCGAGTCCTCGAACACGATGTGGGCGGCCTTGCCACCCAACTCCAGGGTGAGGGGGATCCGGCGAGTGGATGCGACCCGCTGGATGGTCTTCCCGACCTCGGTCGATCCTGTGAAAGCCAGCTTGTCGATGCCGGGGTGGTCGACGATCGCGGCTCCCGTGCCACCAGCGCCGGTCACGATGTTGACAACACCGGGTGGCAAGTCGACGTCGCATAGGACGTCGGCCAACAAGAGGGCGGTAAGTGGTGTGGTTTCGGCAGGCTTGAGTACGACGGTGTTGCCGGCGGCGAGGGCCGGTGCAAGTTTCCATGCGGCCATCATGAGTGGGAAGTTCCACGGCACGATTTGGCCGACTACCCCGTGGGGAGCCACTGTCCTGTTGGGGAAGGCGTACTCCAGCTTGTCTGTCCAACCCGCGTAGTAGAAGAACCAGGCAGCCGACAGTGGGAGGTCCAGGTCGCGGCTCTCCTTAATGGGCTTTCCACCGTCCATGGTCTCGAGAACTGCGAACTCCCGGGAGCGTTCTTGAAGTTGGCGCGCGATCCGAAACAGGTACCTGCCCCTTTCGCTACCAGTCATCTGGCCCCAGGGCCCTTCGAAGGCGGTGCGAGCAGCCGTGACTGCACGGTCGACATCCTCGGGTGAACCGTCGGCAATGTCGGCTAGATGTGTCTCGGTGGCAGGGTTGACGGTCGGGAAGGTGACTCCCGAAGATGGTTCGACGAAGACACCGTTGATGAAGTGGCCGTAACTGTCGGCAATATCGATCACAGCAGTGGACTCCAGCGCTGGGGCGTAGTCGATGTCAAACGACTCAAGAGGGTTATCTGTTGGGGTCATGGTCTCAGTCCACCGTGACGTAGTTGGGGCCGCTGTAGTGGCCTGTGTCTAGTTTTTGGATTTGCATCAGAACATCATTGAGCAGGCTGGAGGCACCCAGACGGAACCGCTCTGGGGTGAGCCAGTCGGAGCCGAGCGTCTCACCCACGATCACCAGGTGGTGCCACGCCTGCTTGGCGGTACGTATTCCACCAGCTCCCTTGAGTCCCACGATCACACCGGTCTGGTCCGCGTAGTCGCGGATGGCCTCAGCCATGTTCAGGACCATCGGGTGAGTGGCGGCCTTGGGAATCTTTCCTGTAGAGGTCTTGATGAAGTCGGCACCTGCAGCCATGGCCAGCATCGATGCCCGTCGGACCTGCTCATACGAGCCCAACTCGCCGGTTTCCAAGATGACCTTGAGGTGAGCGGTGCCACATGCCTCCTTGGCAGCAACGATCTCGTCGTAGGCACGTCTCAGGTCACCCGACATGAACGCAGACCGGTTTAATACGATGTCGATCTCTCCGGCCCCGCGGCCTACGGCATCGGCGATGTCGGCGACCCTCACTGCAGGTGTGGACATGCCGGCCGGGAACGCCCCGGCCACGCTGGCTACGACCACGGTTGTTCCGGAGACAGATGTCACGGCGTGTTCCACCATCTCGGGGTAGACGCACACGGCCGCCACCGACGGAATCGTCGGATTGGCCGGATCGGGTCTGATCGCCTTCTGGCACAGCGATGCCACCTTGCCCGGAGTATCGATGCCCTCAAGGGTGGTCAGGTCAATACATCTGATCGTGGTGTGGAGAGCCGCCCGCTTGCTAGTGGTCTTGATAGACCGTGTGCATAGGGCCGCGGCACGTGCCTCCAGCGCAACAGCGTCGACGGGTGTGGTCCTCACGGAACCACCATCTGTGGTCGGGAGGAACGCAGTTGAGTTCATCATGTGGCTGCCCCGGTCAACATTAGGCTTGCACCGTCCAGCAGGTTGTCAAGAAGGCGGGTTGTTGCCACCTCGGCCTCAACAAGGTCGACATCGGGGGAGGCGTCGACTACTTCGGCGTATGCCTTCAGCATCGACTCGGTGCCGCTGGGTCGGACCACTAGGCGCCCATCCTCCAGGTTGAAGACAAGGGCATCCGTGGATGGCAACGGCGAACCGGGTGCGGCTAGGTCGGTCATCGACACCACACCCATGCTGGCAATGGCCTCGGGAGGAGTAGTCCGCAGCTGGTTCATTAGCCCTGCCATCCGTGATGCTCCGTCGGATCCCTCGAAGCGGATGGTCCGCAGGCCCGTCTTGTGCAGCCCGTGGCGACGCCACAGGTCATGAAGTCGATTGATAACCGTCCGGCCCGCCTCCCTTTCGGTTGCAGCCAACTCGGCGAAAGCCAGGGCTGCTGTAATCCCATCCTTGTCGCGGACGATGTCGCTGACAGCGAAACCGGCAGCCTCTTCGTAACCGAACACGAAGTCGGAGGAGGGGTCGAGCAGACCAGGTCTGACAATCCATTTGAAGCCCGTGAGGGTCTCGGCGTGGCGCACCCCGTGGTGGGTGGCGATCGATTCGAGCATCTTGGAGGAGACCACCGTGGTTGCTACCAGGCGGTTGTTGCCAGAGCCCCCGGTGAGCACATGGTCAGCGAGCAGTGCTCCGACGTCGTCGCCGGTAAGGGTGCGCCATGACGGACCGTCGGGCACGGCCACGGCCAGGCGGTCGGCATCGGGGTCGTTTGCGAGCACGATGTCAGCACCGGTGTCAGCAGCAAGGGCGATGGCCAGGTTCAGAGCACCGGGGACCTCGGGGTTCGGGTACTCCACGGTCGGGAAGTCTGGGTCAGGGTCACCCTGTTCGGGTACCACCAGAGGCTCATCGAAGCCTGCACTCTCAAAGACCTCGAGCAGGGTGTCACGGCCCACTCCGTGCAGGGGTGTGTACACAACTGAGAGGCCACGTGGTGAGTCGACCTGTACGACCGAGGCCGCGGTTGCGACGTAGCTAGCCACCTCTGCCTGCCCCGCCCGGGTGATGAGAGGGCTGTCTGGATCGGCAAGGTCATCATCGGTTGGCAGGGGAGCATCATCGATCAGGGTGGAGATCTCCGAGTCGACTGGGGAGATGATCTGGGCCCCGTCCGACCAGTAGACCTTGTAGCCGTTGTCCTCACGTGGGTTATGGCTGGCCGTGACCATGATTCCGGCATCAGCCCCTCGGTTACGCAGGGTGAATGCCAGCACCGGTGTCGGAAGTGGCCCAGGCAGCAGGATGCAGGCAACACCCCGGCCGGCAAGCAGCCTCACCGTGTCTTCGGCGAACAAGTCACTCATATGGCGGGCGTCAAAGCAGACAACAACTAAAGGCGCCTTGTCGGGGTTGGCCGGGCCTCCGTTTGGGCCATTGCTGGTCAGGAGACGGCTAGCTATGGCTGCGGCTGTCATCCGTACCATCACACGGTTCATCCGCATTGGACCTGCACCCAGTGTTCCGCGCAGACCTGCCGTGCCGAACGTCAGCCTGTCACCGAAGCGCTCTCGCACGGCATCGCCTCCGTCTGCCAGTAGCGCCCTGGTTTCGGCACGCGTGCCGGGGTCGGGGTCAACCTCCAACCAACTCCGAGCAGTTTCAGCCGAATGGTCCGTGGCGGTGATTGTTCTCACAGCCTCTCCAGCACGCCGCGCAGGAGGGCCAGCATGCGCGGCCCAGCGGCCCTGGCGGCCTCCAGGACCTCGGCGTGGTCCAAGTTCTCGTTGCCCATTCCGGCAGCAGCATTGGTTACGAGCGAAATCCCCAGTACTTCGGCTCCGAGGTGCCGGGCGGCGATGGTCTCGAGCACCGTTGACATTCCGACCAGATCTGCGCCGAGGCCGCCCAGCATTCTGACCTCAGCTGGCGTCTCGTAGGCGCCACCGAGCAGACCAGCGTAGATGCCCTCGGGGAGCGAGCTATCAACCTCGTGGGCGAGTTCCCGCAGTCGAATGGAGTAGGACTCGGTCAGGTCGACGAAACGGCCGGGCCGGTCAGGTGGTGGAGGTTCCCCGGCCATGGGTGACGTACCGGTCAGATTTAGCTGGTCACACAGGACCACAGGTTGGCCGACAGGCCAGGCAGGGTTGAGGCCACCAGCGGCGTTTGTGAGAACTGCCACTTTGCAGCCGGCTGCGATTGCGGTACGTACCCCGTGCACGACTGTTGGAACCGGGTGGCCTTCGTAGAGGTGACTTCGACCTCCCAGCACGAGGGCCATTGTGTCGCCCACCGCAACCGACAGCGCGCTGTTGCGGTGTCCGGCAACAGTTGGGGCAGGAAAGCCCGGTAGGTCGTTAAGAGGCACATCGGCCAGGACCTCGCCCATGCCATCGGCTGCCGCTGCCCAACCCGAGCCCAGCACGACGACGGCATCGTGGGATGCCTGCCCTGTGCTTTCGGCCAGGGCAACTGCGGCCTCGTCGGCCAGCGAGAAGGGGTCTAAGTGGGGGCTATTCATCGTGGTGGGTCGGTACGGAATGGGGATCTCCCCGGTTCTTGGTGCCGACCGGAACGGTAGCGGGTGACCAGCATCGGCTGCACCGTCAAGGTCTGCCAGGTTGATACCTAACCTTCGTCGTCCTGGGCCTCAAGGCGATTGGTCAGGCGGGATGCAAGTCGCCTATCGTTGCGCTCGACGGCAGCCCGAGCACAGATCATGAGCAATTGCACGGCCACGAATATGGCCGACAGCGCCACCAGGACCGGCCAGCCGACGAACAGGCCGACCACCAGAACGACAATGGCTACAAACGTGATCACGACCATGGCCCTGACCCTATGCCTCTGTGGCATAGACGCGATGCCGAGGCGGCATCGTTGCGGATTCCGGGTCAAAGATAGGGTTTCGGCATGGATGATTCCCATTCGACGCTGTCCGGCATTCCTCTCTTGCCGGTCTATGGCGAAGGTCCTCTACCGGGCGAGTATCCCTATACCCGCGGGGTGCACGCTGACATGTACAGGTCGCGCCTCTGGACAATGCGTATGTTCGCCGGATTCGGCACGGCCACTGACACCAATGGCCGCTTCAAGGAATTGCTCCGTTCTGGAAGTACGGGTCTTTCGACTGCATTCGATATGCCCACCTTGATGGGTCGTGATTCCGATCACCCCTGGTCACTTGGAGAAGTCGGCCGGGCAGGGGTGGCCGTCGACACCGTCGAAGACATGGCAGACCTCTTCTCCGACATCGACCTAGGCGGGGTTTCCACCTCAATGACAATTAATGGCCCTGCCGCGATCCTGTTGGCCATGTACATGGTGGTCGCCGAACAGGGCGGCGTGGATAGGAGCAGGTTGGCGGGGACCCTCCAGAACGACATCCTCAAGGAGTATCAGGCCCAAAAGGAGTACATCTTCCCACCAAGGCCTTCAGTGCGACTCGTCACTGATGTAATCCGATTCACCGCCGCTGAGATGCCACGCTGGAACCCAGTATCGGTTTCTGGTTACCACATCAGGGAAGCTGGCTCCACGGCCGTACAGGAGTTGGCGTTTACTCTTGCAAATGGGTTCGCTTACATCGAGTCCGCCGTCGCAGCCGGCCTCAACGTCGACGCATTCGCACCCCGCCTCAGCTTCTTTTTTAATAGCCACGTCGACTTCTTTGAGGAAATAGGCAAGTTCAGGGCCGCTAGGCGCATCTGGGCCCGGTGGCTACGCGACCGCTACGGTGCGGTCGATGAGCGCAGCCTCAAGTTGCGCTTTCACACACAAACTGCCGGTGTGTCTTTGACGGCACAACAACCAGATACCAACATCGCCAGGGTTGCTCTCCAGGCCCTGGCCGGTGTACTGGGTGGCACCCAGAGCCTCCATACCGACAGCCACGATGAGGCCCTAGCGCTGCCGAGCGAAGAAGCAGCACGCACAGCCCTGCGCACTCAACAGGTCATTGCCCACGAGACAGGCGTGACCGCGGTGGCAGACCCACTGGGGGGTTCGGCCTACGTGGAGTGGATTACAGACGAGGTCGAGCGACGGGCTGAAGAGGTCTTTTCACACCTTGATGAGATCGGTGGTGGATCGATCCTGGAGGGGGTGTATGAAGGTATTCAAAGCGGCTGGTTCATGGGCGAGATCGCTGAGTCGGCCTACCGCTTTGAACGCGAGGTCAATTCTGGAGAACGCATCATGGTTGGGGTAAATGCTTTCACAGAGGGCAACGATTCCTCGGGTACCGAGTTGTTGAGGGTCAGTCAGGAGACTGAGGACGACCAGTGTGCCCGTCTAGCCACCGTGAGGTCGGAGCGCGACAGTGAAGCGGTCGCAGGATCTCTGGGCCGAGTCGTGGCTGATGCGACAGATCCCGATGTCAATCTGATGCCCTCACTCATCGCAGCGGTTGAGGCACGTACCACCGTTGGTGAGATCGTAGAGGCACTTGAGGGAGTCTTCGGTAGCTACGTTGAGACGGCGGTCGTGTGATGGTCGATACTGGCCTCCCGATCAGGATTGTTCTTGCCAAGTTGGGATTTGACGGCCATGACCGTGGGCTCAAGGTGGTGGCGCGGATGCTCCGTGACGCAGGCATGGAGGTTGTCTACTTGGGGCTCCGCCAGACCACGGACAGCGTCATCAAAGCCGTCGAGCAGGAGGATGCCGACGTGGTCGGCATTTCGATGCACAATGCCGGGCATTTGACCCTCGGGCCGATGATCGTCGCTGCATTGGATGAGGCGGGCCTCGATGTACCTGTGGTGATTGGCGGGATAGTTCCAGACGTCGACTTGCCAGACCTAGAGGCTGCTGGCGTGGCTGCCGTGCTAGGCCCCGGAGCACCCGTCGACGAAGTGGTGTCAACTGTTCGGGCTGTGGCAGGACTCGATGGGCCCAACTGAACCCGCCTCATTGCCTGTAGTTGCCCAACTAGCTGAGGCTTCACGTTTGGGCGATCGCAGTGCCACCGCCCGACTCCTCAGTCTCGTCGAGCGTGGTGGAGATCTGGCAGACGAGGTGGCGTCGGCCACTCATTCCCATACGGGTGAGGCTCACGTGGTGGGCATCACCGGGGCGCCCGGGTCAGGCAAATCCACAATAACCAACTCACTCACGACACTGCTCGCCGAGGCCGGTAAGCGGCCAGCCGTGCTTGCCGTCGATCCTTCCTCGCCTCTCACCGGTGGAGCGATCCTCGGAGATCGTGTGCGAATGAACGATGCCTCCGGAGTTGGCGTCTTCATTCGTTCGATGGCAACCCGCGGTCATGCCGGGGGTCTGGCACTTGCAGTACCCGGAGCGATCCGGGTACTCGATGCAGCTGGCTTCAACCCGGTGGTGATTGAAACGGTCGGTGTGGGCCAGGTGGAGGTCGACATCACCGACGCGGCCGATACCACGATCGTCGTGGTTGCTCCCGGCTGGGGTGACGCTGTCCAGGCGAACAAGGCGGGCCTGCTCGAGGTTGCCGACCTGTTCGTCGTCAACAAGGCCGACAGGCCCGGAGCGACTGATGTGAGTAGGGACTTGGAGTTGATGCTTGATCTGTCGACCGTTCCAGGTCGGGTTGGGACCGAGAGGCCATCGATCACCATGACCACGGCGACCGAGGGAGAGGGGATCGGCGAACTCGCAACCGCCGTAGCCGGACATCTTGAGTTGCTGTCCCAGGGGGTGGAACTGGATCGGCGCAGGGAGACACGCCGGATCGCTGAGGTGCGGGCCCACCTGGACTACCTCTTAGGAGGCGCCGCCGAGGAGGTGCTCGCGACCGAGAGGTTGGAGCCCGTCCAGGCCTTTGAATCGCCCATGATGGTGGCCCGGAGGTTGGCCCGGAGGTTGGCCGGGCAGTTGCTGGGCTGAAACCGGCAAGTGACCACAGGCACGGCCCATTTGCGATGACAGGGGTAGGCTTCCCCGTCATGGTCCCTCGCATCGTTGCGCTTCTTGCGCGCCTGTGGCACGAATACGGGCAGAAGTTGATGCGCTTTGCCGGGGTTTCGGTTGTGAACGTTCTAACTGGCCAGACCCTGCTGGTAGTCCTCTATGGTCACTTGCGCTGGTCGGGTATGGCGGCAAATGCAGTGGCAGTTGCCGTGGGTAGCATTCCCGCTTACCTGCTTAGTCGCCACTACGTCTGGGAGAAGGACAAGGGCGACCACAAGATCGGTGAGATCCTTCCATTCTGGTCACTAGCTTTCGTGGGACTGGTTCTCTCCACTGCCCTTGTGGGTGTTGTAGACAGTTTCAGCGACAAGACCATCGCAGTGCAGGCTGCCAACGCCATTGCCTTTGGACTGTTGTGGGTGGTCCGCTTCGCCGTGCTGGAACACCTGCTCTGGGGTGACCGGTCCGACGACCAGTTGGTCGGCACCTCCGGCTGATTGGTGGACCTACCGGTGGATGAACGCCTCCGGGACCTGACCAAACGGGCTGAAGTGGCCAGGGGCTTCATGCCAACCGATGAGGGGTTAGCCCTTCGGTGCCATGCAGCAGAAGTCGCTGTGAACGGACCGTTCCTTGAGATAGGCAGTTACTGTGGGAAGTCAGCTCTCTACCTGGGTGCAGCCGCCGAGACACTTGGCCGTGTCCTCTACTCCATCGATCATCATCGTGGTTCCGAGGAGAATCAGCCTGGTTGGGAATGGCACGAACCCGACCTTGTCGACCCTGCTACAGGCCTTATTGACACCCTGCCGCTGTTTCGACAGACAATCCATGAGGCTGGTCTCGTCGACACCGTGGTAGCCGTGGTGGGCGACTCGTCTGTGGTTGCGGCGTCATGGGGCACCCCATTGGCGCTGCTGTTCATCGACGGCGGCCATGGCAGCGGGCCAGCGCACGCCGACTACGAGAGTTGGGTGCCCCATCTGGCGGTGGGAGGCACCCTGTTGATCCACGATGTCTTCCCCAATTCGGTCGACGGTGGCCGGCCACCATTTGAGGTCTTTAGTAGAGCTCTCGACTCAGGTGCCTTCGAAGAAGTGGCATGCACAGGCTCACTGCGTTGCCTTCAGAGGACGGGTCCGGGCATCTGAACAGGGTCGGTATTATTCGGACTCGCGGATTGGTGTTTCGGTTGAAATGATGTCTGGTAAACCGGTGTGTTCGGTGAACAAGCCTGCCGCCGGGCTCGCGCCGGAGAGAGCATCGGCGGTCAGGACTACAGCAGCAGCCGAGTAGGTGGTGCACTCACCGTCGGGAAATGTCACACCTTCAGGGTGAACCAGCCCGGTCATGTATCTGCCGTCTTCATGGCGCATCATCTGTATCCATGAGAACATCTGTTCGGCAGTCAGCCGGTCGCCGGCGAACAGATGGGCGATTGCACACTCGCAGGTCTCGGCGGTGGTCACCCACGGTCGGTTGCTTACACAGCGCACACCGAGGCCATCCATGACGAATTCGTCATAGCGCTCGGTCAGGTGTGGGAGGGCATCGGGTCCGTTGACGGTGCCTGACAGGACCGGGTAGTACCAGTCCATTGCCCATCGGTCCTTTGGTGCGAAGGCACCATCTGGTCTGGTCCTGACTGTATGTGCCAGATAGGCGAGCGAGAGTTCCCAATCAGGTCGTTCGTGGCCGAGTTCTTCAGCAACGGCGATGGCACATCGGAGGCTGTGGCAGATGCTGGCTGAGCCGGTGAGTAGGGCGAACGACCACGGTGTTCCATCGGGATGACGGGCCCAGATGATTTCTCCCCTAGTGGTCTGGAGGTCCAGCACGAAGTCGATTGCGGGCTCTACCGTCGACCACATCGTCTCGAGGAACCCACGGTCACGGGTCATCAGCCAGTGGTGCCACGAGCCTGTAGCCGCGTATGCGATGACATTTGCGTCGTGCTTATGGTCTTCTACTCCCTCGGCGGTGTAGTACTGGTGCCAGGCACCGGTGGGGAGTTGAGTGTCGGCCAGCCAGGTATAAGCGGCCTCTGCCTCATCCAGGTGCCCGGTTACGGCTAGAGCCATGGCAGCCTCGACGTGGTTCCACGGGTCGGAGTGACCACCGGGGAACCAAGGGATCATCCCGTCGGGCAATTGCCACTCGGCGATGCCCGCAGCGGTGTCCTGCAATTGGGTCACGTCGAGCACCCCCGGGACCTCAGGCAGAGACATGCGAGAACCCTCTTTCAGATTCAGCGGTAGCACCGGTGATCGGCTTGGTTGCATAGACAACAAGGCTCTTTCCCAGAATGGGGTTCAGCATCCGCTCAATGAATCGGGTGACCATGGGCCCCTTGACGATGTCCCATGTCAGCAGACGGTGGTAGAGACTGACGAGTCGACTGTCCTCTATCGGATGGTTCGGTCCGACTGCACAACGCAGCCACCAATAGGGGCTGTGTAGGGCGTGTGCCCGGTGTGAGGAGACCGGCACCAGGCCTGCAGTGGTCATCTTGTCAGTTAGTTCTGACTGCTTGTAGATGCGGACGTGGCCACCGACGCTCTTAGGAGCGTGGTAATCCTCGGAGAGTGCCCAGCAGATTCGCTCTGGCAGATGGGCTGGGATTGTGACCGCCAGGGTTCCACCGGGTCGCAGTACACGGGTCAACTCGGCTAGTGCACCGTCATCGTCGTGAATGTGTTCTAGAACCTCAGAGGCGATGACATGATCGAAGGAGTCATCTTTGAAGGGCACAGAGGTGGCATCGCCACCAGTTGTTCCAATCGATGCGGTCTCAGGAATCTCACCGTTCAGGTACATGGCTGCCACCACGCCGCGCACTTTCCTCAACTCGTCGATCCCCAGATCGCAGGCCACCACGGCGGCACCTCGACGGAGGACCTCGTAGGCGTGCCTTCCGAATCCACATCCCAGGTCTAGGACCCTCTCACCAGGTTCCAAGCCGAGGTGCCCATAGTCGATGGTGAGCATTCTGTCCCAACCTCTCAGGTTGCCTGGTCGGCCATAAGCGCCCGGTACTGCTCAACGGTCCGCAGGGCCGTGTGGCGCCAACTCCAGTTGTCGACGACACGTTGCCGACCTGCTGCTCCGATCCGGTTGCGAACAACCGGATCGTCAAGAGCGGTCTGGAGCATCGCTGCCAGGGCGTCGGAGTCTCCCGGTGGAACCTGGTAACAGGTTTCCGTGTGAGTGCCGGTCACTTCTGGCAGAGCTCCGCCCGTGGTGGTTACAAGCGGCACGCCACACGACATGGCCTCAATCGCGGGAAGTGAAAAGCCCTCGTAGAGCGAAGGAACAACCGCCACTTCGGCTTCGCTGTAGAGCTGCACGATCCGCTCGTCAGGTACGTTGTGGACGTAACTGACGCAGCCAGTGAGGCCGAGTTGTTCGAAAGTGTCGGTCGATGCACTGTCCTCTCTCGGCTTTCCGATGATGACCAGTTCCACTTGGCGCTCGGTCCGTAACTTGGCAACAGCTTCTAACAGAAACCTGAGGCCCTTCATTGCCACATCGGCACTTGCCGTGGTGATGATTCGGCCGGGGACCCGTCTGACGTGGTTGAGGGGGCGAAACAACTCCGGGTCCACACCGACAGGGACAACGTGCAGCCGATCGGGGTCGACACCGTGGTCAGCAACAATGTCGCCCCTTGACGACTCGGAGACGGTCATTACACGTCGCATCCTGCTTGCCACCCGCGTCTGCATGCGGGTAAACGAGTACCAGCGTCGTTTGCCCAGGTTTTCAATAAGTGACCTAGCGTGTTGGATCTCAAGACGCCGGTCGACGGTGATCGGGTGGTGGATTGTGGACAGGACGGGGAAGTCTTCACGGTTTTGGAGCAGGAGGAGACCCCAGCCGAGACACTGATTGTCGTGCACCAGGTCGAAGTCACCGCGGCGCTTCCGCAGGTGGTCCCAGGCGCGCATGCTAAACGCCATAGGTTCGGAGAAGTTGCCGGTGCTAAATGACATCGCTTCGGCGACGTCCCATGGGGTCTTCATTTCCCAAATACGGGCCTTGCGCATCGGGAAGTGGTCGTTGTAGAGATCCAAGCTGGGAAGCCGGACCATCGGAACTCGCTCATCGAGTTCGGGATACGGTTGGCCCGCCAACACCTCGACGTGATGGCCTAGGTCTGTCAGCGCCTTCGTTAGGTGTCTTGTGTAGACCCCCTGGCCACCACAGTGGGGCTTGCCCCGGTATGCGAGGTAGGCAATTCGCAAAGCTCCGTTGTCAGCAGCGGATCTAGGCATCCGACAAGTCTGGCCGGGTGGGTGACGATTACCACCCGGTAACCGGGAGACTTATCGGCCCCTGTAGTTCGGAAGAGCCCCGGATAGGGTCGGATTGTGCGAGCGCTGGTGCAACGAGTTGAACGAGCATCGGTGGGAGTTGATGGCGAGGTAGTCGGTTCGATAGGCATCGGGCTGTGCGTTTTCGTTGGTGTTACCCACGATGATGCCGAGGCCGAAGCGGACCGTCTCGTTGATCGACTAGCAGGTATCCGAATCATGGATGACGACGAGGGCGTGATGAACAGGTCGGTCCAAGACGTCGGTGGAGAGGTCTTGGTGATAAGCCAGTTCACCCTCTACGGCGATACCAGCAGGGGCCGTCGGCCCAGTTGGTTAGCTGCTGCCCGTCCTGAGCAGGCTGAGCCTCTAGTGGAGCGCGTGGTTTTGGGCCTTCGGGAACGGGGTGTCGGCGTCACCACAGGACGTTTTCGGGCCCTCATGTCAGTTGAACTTGTGAACGATGGGCCCGCCACGATCATGTTGGAGGTTTGAGTTGCCCGGTGTGGCAGGTGACAGTTTCGGGACTGCAGTTGCCGACTATGCCCGATATCGAAAGGGCTTTCCGCCCGAAACCTTAGACCGTCTGGCTGCACATGGCATTGGCCTAGCGGGCCAGCGAGTACTGGACCTGGGGTGTGGCACCGGCACCATCGCACGCCAGATGGCTACTCGTGGTTGCAACGTGGTCGGACTCGACATCGATTTTAGAATGCTCGAGGCCGCAGAGACCCTTGCATTGGCCGATGATGTGGAGGTCGACTGGGTGGAGTCCCCGGCAGAGTCGACCGGGCTAGCGGACGCGTCCTTTGACTCGATAGTGGCAGGACAGAGCTGGCACTGGTTCGACCAGGATGATGCCATCGCCGAGGTTGAGCGACTGTTGGCACCGGATGGCAGGTTCGCAGTCTGTGGTTTCGACTGGCTTCCGCTGCCTGACACCGTTCCTGAGGCCACCGAAGCCCTGATAGAGGCCTACAACCCTGCATGGGATCTGGGTGGTATCCGAAACTATGAGCCGAGCCTCTTGCCTCTCCTAGATGGCATTGGATTCAAAGTGGTCGTTACGTTCCGGTTCGATTTGGATGTCGTCTACGAAGAGCTGGCTTGGCGTCGCCGAATCGCAGCTAGTGCCGGCATCGTGAACCTGCCTCCCGGGGAGGCGGCCGCCTTTGACCGGGACCTAGCGGAGATCTTGGCCGAAAGGTTCCCTGGAGTAGAGGTGCACACACCGCACAGGGTCTGGGCGATCGTGGCCACCCCATCAGGGCCCTGAGTCTCAGTCATAGGTTCGCTCAACGAGGCCCATGACCAATAGCACTGCGGGAACAGTGTGGTCTCCTGTGGTCTCACCCTCGACTCTGATTCCGTTTTGTTCAACCTGTGGCATCCCTACTCCTCCTGTAGATCCGAGCTTGATCATGAGTTCGCCAGAGGACGATGGTGTGACCCGCCAATGCCAGGAGCGTTGACAGTATGAGAATCGGGACTGGTCCAAGTCTTGTTGCCCAAGTCAAGCCCTCGCGGAGTTCAACCGTTCCCCGGAGCACGGCCTGTTCGCCCACGTTGGTGCGCGCCACAAGGTTCCCATTGGGATTGATAATGGTGCTGAAGCCAGTTGGTGCGGCTTGGATAAGCCAGCGACCGGTCTCGAGCGCCCTTAGTCGGCTGGTTGCGACCTGTTGGGTCTGAACTTGGGTCAACCAGTAGCTGGCCCCGTTGGTTGGGTTCAACAGGATCTGTGCCCCGTCTAGAGTGGCGTCGCGGGTGCGATGTTCGAAGAAGACCTCCCATGAGATACTTATCCCCAGGCGGCCTGCCGACGTGTCGAGTACAGCGTCACCCGTGCCGGGGAGGAGGTCACGTGAGGGCAGTATGTCGCCTGCAATGGGATCCAGTATCCGGCGGAGCGGAACGAACTCACCGAAGGGAACTATGCGCACCTTGTCGTAACGGTCAACGACGGTCCCGTCGGATTCGATGGCGGTGGAGTAGTTGACGTTGGCCTTCGGATCGCTAGGGGAGCGGTGGAACCAACCCGGCACCAGCACCGCGCCAAGCCGTTGGGCCTCGGCTGTGAGTGCCATGTCGGCTTCGTCGGGGTAGAGCCTGTCTGATCTGCGGTTACCTGAGGTGGGCATCGGCGCCGGGTTGACGACGTTTTCGGGCCAGAGGACAAGGTCGACCGGACCGTTCACAAGCCGCGACGCAGCCATCTGGTTGGCAAATACGATCGACGCACCCGTCGGGGACGCCCTGGTCCGCTGAGGCCCTCCACCCTGCACGACAGCTAGATCCAAGTCTCCGACGACATGACCTGTCGGAGCGATCGATGACAGCAGAAGCATTAGGAGCACTACGCCACTGCCGGTCACCACTTCGCGAATAGCCCAACGGTTGCCTCGTTGCACATCGACCAGAGCGCTCAGAGACATGCCGACGGTTACGACAATGAAGACCAGGAGCAGTGGCCCAGCGATGCGTACGATAGGTGCCAGCGGCCCGTTGGCTTGGCCCATCGGGATGGTCGCGAGCGGGACACCTCCGAAGGGCATGCTCCATCGCGCGAACTCGGCAAGAGTCAATGATCCGACGAGACCCATCCTGCGTCCACTTCCGGCTGGGACCACAACAGCGGCCAGGCCGAAGAAGGCGGTATGGATAAGTCCGGCGAACACCCACCCAGGTAGCGTCAGATCAAGCATCCACAGGGTTGCAGGAAGGCTCCATGCCGCCGTTGCCAGCACCGTACGACGGAACCTGACGACGGCCGGTTGCCCCGCAATGAGCTGGTCCAAAAGGGCGATGCCGACGAATGCGGCGGGCCACCAGCCCCATGGTGGAACCGATGCCGCTAAGAGCAGACCTGCGGCGACGGCCCCTAGCGCTGTCTGCTGATGTGCAGATATACGCATGACAGTTAGTGGTGGAGCCTCAACCCAGGAGTTCTGAGACAGCGCCAAACGCCTCGTTCCTAGACCGGACACATGCAGAGATGCCAGCCCCACTATGGGCTGATCCGGTGGCGAACCGCTCAGGTGCATCCTCGGTGAGGTTCAGGACAGTCCCATCCCCCACCTCCAGCCGAGGCTGTTTGACCAAGAGTCTGTCGGCGGTACTGATGCCCATGATCCCTGAACCCACACCCACCATATTCCTATCTGCAGTCGCGTTCATCAGATCATCCGTCAGCCCATTGGCAGTTCAGGTCAGGAGAAATTTCATGTACCAGATGAACTATCCGCTCAAGCACTGCCGGATCGGTTTCTGGAAGGACACCATGGCCCAGGTTGAAGATATGGCCGGGATGGCCGTTGTTGCGACGCAGGATGTCTTCGACCTCAGCCTCGACCACATCGATGGGTCCCAGGCAGACGGCAGGGTCTAGATTTCCCTGGAGCACCGTGTCGGGGCCGAGGCGATTACGGGCGACATCGACGGGAACCCGCCAATCAACACCGACCACGTCACAGTCTGTGTCGGCCATGAGGTGGAGGATCTCGCCGGTACCGACCCCGAAGTGGATGCGAGGCACGTCTGACACCGCTTCGAAGACGCGTCGAGTGGCTGGTTGTACGAAGCGTTCATAAGCGGCAGGACTGAGAGCGCCGGCCCAACTGTCAAATACCTGAACCGCTGCGACACCTGCATCGATTTGGGAGCGCAGTGACGAGATAGCTAGATCTGCTAGGCGCTCAATCAGCCTGAACCACAGGTCGGGGTTCCCGGACATGAGGGCCTTCGTGCGTCCGTAGGTGCGTGAGGGAGCTCCTTCGATCAAGTAAGAGGCCACGGTGAACGGAGCTCCTGCGAAGCCAATCACGGGTACGGGGGACTCGTTGGTCAGGATACGCACGGCGTCGAGTACGTACGGCGTGTCGACCTCAGGCTCCAGCGGGCGAAGCCTCCTAAGGTCTGATTCTTGGACGAAGGGCTGTTCCACCGTGGGGCCGACACCGGGCTGGACGTCGACGCCAAATCCGATGGCATTTACCGGAACGACGATGTCTGAATAGAGGATTGCAGCGTCAACGCCATAGCGGTGGACCGGTTGGAGTGTCAGTTCGGCAGTCAGGGCAGGATCGGCGATGGCGTCCAAGATGCTGCCTCCTCCCCGCATGGCCCGGTATTCAGGCAGAGACCTGCCCGCCTGTCTCATGAACCAGACGGGTGTGCGTATATGAGGGATGCTCCGGCACGCTGCTAGGAACGGATCGAGTTTGGTCACGTGCCGACGCTACCGAGATGCATCCTGTACCGCCTGTTCTAGGAGGCTCCGGGCCGTTGTTGAACGCGGATGCGCAAGGCATGCTCGGGTCGACAGGGACGCCTCTTTGCAGATGTCAGCCATTGAGAAGCGGCCCATATCGTCACCTTTTCGGATACCCAAGTCGATAATGCTCGGTTGAACCACGAGTGTGTGAGTGTTCCTGGAACGGATTGCCTGTATCTCGTGGCGGAGAGTACGGCTGTGCCATGCGCGACCTATAGGCCCGTAAGGCCATGCCGAGGCGCTCGGCACGGCTGTCATGGAAGAGGACACTACGACCAGGTCCAAGCCCAGCGTGGATAGCAAATCGGCGTTCGTAGTCGAGTGAGAGCCGCCGTCGACGTATCGGTTACCGTTGATGGCAACTGGGGTCAGGTGGCCTGGCACTGCCGACGAAGCGTGTACCGCTTCACCTATTCGTGCATCCACATCGTCGCGGCCGAACACGACGCGCTTGCCGGAATCGAGGTCTACGGCACAAATCCAGGTCGCGTCCACGGGCCACGGACTCGGGTGAGCCTGGTTCACGCGCTCAGCGATGGTCTCTCCCGGCACGGTTCCCATTGGCAGGGCGCCGGCGATTGCCACCACGGGTCGAGGCCGTTTCAGACTGAGCAGTTCCCGGAGAATGAGTATCGGGTTGGCGGGCCTCCAGATGTTGGCCCGGTCAGCCTGTCGCGGAATGTCGAGCCTGGTGGTGACCCGTTCCATGATGCCCTGCCCCTCAATGCTTAGTGGGGTGCCCGTACAGTTTGCAGCGAGGTCCATGGCGCCAAGCCCTGCTCTCAGTGACACGGCTGTGGTTGCACCGGCCGAGGTGCCGACTATCACGTCAGCGGTTCGGGGGTCCCAACCCGTGGTTTCCGAGACGGCAGCCAGCACCCCGGCATGGAATGCAGCGGCATGCATGCCGCCAGCGCTCAAGACAAGGCCGATGCTCGTCACGGGTTGGACCTCATTAACGACATCGTTGCACGCAAATCCCAATTTTCCTGCCCTAGGTGGCATATAGACCCGTAGGTTCGATCAAGCACTGATCCTGTAGAATCGATCTTCGGCCGAATTCGGGACATGTGCCTTCAAGGGGGTCCTCGCAGTGGCTGAAAATGGCACAGGAGGTTGTAGCAATCCATCCGGAGCTCGAGGCTGAACAGGCCTACGTGGACAACGCCTATCAGTGCCTGGATACAGCACGCGACCGCGCACTGGAACTGGTATCGATGGTCGAGGTGGGTAGCGGCGGAACCAATCAGGCGAGGTTTGAGCGCGAGGCTATCTGGGGATCTGTGGCACTGCGTCTGGAGCAACTCGACCTCGGCGATGCCTCCCTGGTCTTTGGCCGTATTGACCAGGAACCTGAGGTAGGCGACGGCAGTTTCCACATAGGACGTGTGGGGGTCTGGGACGATGATCAGGAACCGGTTGTGGTCGACTGGCGTGCACCGGTGGCCGAGGCCTTCTACAGGGCTACCGGTCCGGTTCCGATGGGCTTGCGTCGGCGCCGCCACTTTGTGAGCCGTGGCCGGACGATTGTCGGCCTTGAAGATGAACTCTTCGGCGACCTCGAGAGGTTTCGTACTGACGACGGTCGGGGCCTTCGTGGCGAGGGTGCCCTCATTGCTGCCCTCGAATCGGCCCGGACTGGTCGTCTCGGAGACATCGTTGGGACCATCCAAGCCGAACAGGATGAGATAATCCGGTCGCCACTCCCGGGTGTGTTGGCCGTCCAGGGAGGTCCCGGAACCGGCAAGACGGTCGTGGCACTTCACCGGGCTGCCTACCTTCTCTACACGCACCGGTTCCCGCTTGAGGGGCAGGGAGTTCTGGTGGTCGGGCCCAACCGTCTCTTTCTTGCCTACATCGAACAGGTACTGCCATCTCTAGGCGAAGCTGGAGTTCAGCTCGCCACCCTCGGTGATGCAGTTGGTGGCGTTCGCATCTCCGATAGCCGTGATGAGGAGGATGTGTCCCGCTTGAAGGGCGACCTCAGGATGGTCCGGATGATCGCTCGAGCAGCACGAACGCGCCAACAACCACTTCGCGATGATGTACGAGTAGGTCACGGCCTGCAATGGCTTACAGTTCCTGCGGCTGCTACCGAGTCCATTATCTCGGAGGCCAGACGTCGGTTCCGGACCCACAACGCCGCCAGGCGGTTTGTCGAGGCCGAGTTCTTCGCTGTGATGGCCGAGGGAGGGCGCGGAGACCTGGACCCTGAAGGCCTTCGGGAACGCCTACGCGGGGAGATAGCTGTTCGTGAGGCTCTGGAGTGGATGTGGCCGGTCTTGACGCCCGCTCAACTATTGAATGACCTATTCGGTTCACATGCACTTCTTCGCGCCGCCGATCCATCTCTCACTGATGTGGAGGTCGACTCTCTCTACAGGCCCAGGGCACTAGTGTCCGACGAAATTCTCTGGTCTGCTTCGGACGCTCCACTACTCGATGAGGCCAGGGCGGTTCTGGGCCCGAGACCCGGACGCAGGGAAGAGGATGCCGTGCGGACCTACGGGCACATTGTGGTCGACGAGATCCAAGACATGTCACCCATGGACTTGCGCATGCTGGATCGCCGATCGCTCAACGGGTCGATGACCGTGGTGGGAGACATTGCACAGGCGACTGGAGCGTGGGCACACCACGACTGGGAAAGCATTCTCGACCACCTCCCGGACAGGCGCCCCGCTCGTCGCAATGAACTGACCGTCGGCTACAGGATTCCAGCACCGCTCATGGATGTTGCCTCACGGGTGCTCCGCGAGGCCGCATCCGATCTAGCACCACCCACGTCTGTCAGATCCGATGGTGATCCGCCAAGGTACGTCCACGTGGTCAACTTGGCTAAAGATCTTGTGGCAGCGGTCCTAGTGGAATTGGAGGCTGTGGAGACAGGGAATCTGGCGGTTGTTGTCGCCCGTTCACAGGTAGTCGAGGTAGAGCAGGCCCTTGTGGATGCCGGCATCGAATTTGGCCAACCGACCCGAAGAGGCCTTGATGAGCGGATCGCGGTCGTACCGGTGTCGTTGGTCAAGGGACTTGAGGTGGATGCAGCCCTGGTTGTAGAGCCGTCGCGCATCGTACGTGAGCAGGATCAGGGGATGCGGGCCCTCTATGTAGCTCTTACTCGTGCAACCAAGCGACTCACGATCCTCCACTCCGAGGCTCTACCCTCTGTGCTTGTCGGCTAAGCAGGCTCGTCTACTCGTAGCCGATCGCTTCGAGTACGTTCAGCCGGGCAGCCCGACGGGCTGGGAAAATGGCCGCCACCATCCCGAACGCCCCTGAAATAAGAAGGTAGAAACCCAGCCTTCGTACTGGAATGGACACGATGTCCACGAACGTCTCCGGAATAGCGGCAATAGCCGCCATTCCAAATAGCAATCCCATGGCAATTCCCAGGAGGCCACCGAAAAGGGCGATTATCACGGCTTCCCACCTGATCATCCGGCGCAGTTGGCGGCGGGTCATGCCGATGGCGCGGAGCAGGCCCAACTCGCGGGTGCGCTCAAAGATCGACAGTGCCAGCGTGTTCGTGATGCCCAGTATCGCAATGAGCAATGACAACCCCAGGAACACGGTGATGATGGCCAGTAGTTGGTTGAGCTGGGCCTCAGTTGATGCTCGGAGTTGAGCCTTGTCCTCGACAGTGAGTTGTGGGTAGTCGTTGGTGATCTCCTCAACGGCAGCTCTGGCCTCAGTTATGCCAGCTGTTGGCGCGTAGACGACCGAGACGAAGCCATCAGGAGAGTTGGGTAAGAAGTGGTCGAAGGTGGAAGTGTCGACCACCCAGTTTCCAAGCATTGAGGAGTCAGCAATGATCGCTGCCACAGTAAACGTGGCCTGTCGTCCACCTGGAAAGGTTCCGGCGACGGTTGCACCAACCGTCAGGCCCATGTCTTCTACCGGATCCACGTGCACCAGCACTGTTCCGTCGGTACCGGTTGCCGCTGGTCCAGTAGTTGAACCCTCTAGGACCTGCAAATCCATGTGGTCGTCGAGTACGGCCAGGTCGGCGCTTACCATGTCTCTACTGATTCCGTCGACCTCGAAAGCACCCAGTCCGAAGCGGTAGCGGACTGTGGATTCGACCAAGTCAGGCCTATCTAATCCAAGAAGGTCCAGGTTGGCCGCGAGTTCACCGGAAAATCCTGCAGTGGGGTCAAACGCGTTGGCAAAGATGAATAGGTCTGACTCAACGCTGTCGTCAAGGGCCTGTACGAATGTTGCCTTCATAGAGTCGCTGACGACTGCGGCCAAACTGACCAGTGCTAGGCCCACCGTCAGTGCTGCCGCGGTGGCGGCCGTGCGCCTGGGTGCCCTTGCTGCGTTTTCACGGGCCAGTCGACCGGGAACCTTGTAGATGCGTTCGATGGGACGCCCTAACAGGTTTGCTAGCGGGCGCGCAACAGCTGGGCTGAGCAGGTAGACGCCCATGAAGGTTCCAAGCGCTCCACCTCCCAATGAGAGGATTAGCGGTCGGGTATCGAGTTCAGCGGTCATGCCGAGCGCCAGAAGAGCTACTCCGGTCAGCACTACGATGCTCCCACCCCAGATGCGCTTCCGTATGCCTGTCGGCGTAAGTCGGGCTTGATCCCGCAGGGCGGCAACTGGGGGGATGTTTCTCACCCGTCGTGCCGGACCCAGCGAAGACAGTACCGTTGCTCCCACCCCGACAACACTTGCCACGATGATCGTTCGGAGTCTGACCGGGAGTGCCCCTGGGAGATCCCCGAAGTCGATGGCCACCAGAACCCATCGTAAGAAGCCAGCCAACAGGTAGCCACCCACCAGGCCCAGCACGGTCGCTACGACGCCGATAACGAGTGCTTCGAGCCGAACCGACCTACTGACCTGGCGGCCTGTTGCACCCAGCGATCTGAGAAGAGCCAACTCGCGCACCCTCTGACCCAAGACGATGGAGAAAGTGTTGTTAATGATGAAGGCGCTCACCACTACGGCGATGATGGCAAAGGCCAACAGGACGTTCGATAGCACCGAGATGATCTGGTCAAATCCCTCCCTGGCTTCCTCGGTTTTGGTAGCGGCTGTGACCACCTCCAACTGGGTCTCGGCAAACGGTGCCAGCATCTCGAACTGCTCTTCAGGCAATGCCTGCAGTTCCGCACGGAATCTGTCCATCGCAGCATCCAGCCGTTGCTGGATGTCGGCCATTACGGCGACTTCGTCGGCATCATTGGTGAGTAAGACAGCGAGCGAGTCAATCAGGCCCTCACGGCCGAGGAGTTCCTGGGCCGTAGATTCGTCGAAGGCACTGATGGTGGCACCCGCTGATCTGTTCTTATCGGGTGAGCCGAAGTACACGAGGCCTACGAGGGTGAACTCTCGGTTGCCTCTCGCGGCACTGACGATGTAGGTCTCTCCAATCTCAAACCCAAAATTGGAAGCCGTTCCGGTGTCCAGTACGAACTCACCGATGGTGCCGGGGTCCTCTAGGGAGCCAGTACGGGTAGGAGCACGGCCCTCAGCAATGTGGAGCTGGCTGAGCGCCTCATTGGTTGGAAAGTTCACCCCAAAAAGGGGAGCGTTTGAGGAGACCGCTGTCGGTTTACCCTCGTCGTTGACGTAGATGGGGACGACGTTTGGGACACTAATTTGCGTTTGGACGGCCTCAACGCCGGGTATCTCCGAACTGATTATTTCGGTCAAATCGGCTGGCATCGGGAGGCGGTTGATGCGCTCACCATCACCTGCAGATGCCCTTATCTCGAGGTCCAGGTCCCCAGTGATCTCGACGACTAGTTCGTCGAAGGTGTCACGTATGCGGTCAGTGAGGAAAAATGATGTCGACAAGAATGCCACTCCCAGCACCACTGCCAGGGTGGTCAGGGAGTACCGGAGCTTTTGTCGGCTTATGTTGCGAAGGGTCAGGCGGAACACAGGGTCAGTCGCCCAGGTGCTTGATGCGATCCAAGACGGCATCAGCGGTTGGGTCACCCATTTCAGAGACGATCTGACCATCGGCTAAGAACAGGACCCGGTTGGCTGTTGCCGCTGCGTTGGCATCGTGGGTGACCATGACCATGGTCTGGTCCAGGTCATCGACTGCCCGGCGCAGGAAGTCCAACACCTCACCGCCAGTTGCGGAGTCAAGGTTTCCGGTCGGTTCGTCGGCGAACACGATGGACGGCTTGCCAACGAGTGCTCTACCGATGGCCACCCTCTGTTGTTGCCCACCGGAGAGTTCATCTGGTCGGTGGCTCAGTCGTTCAGCTATTCCGAGAGAGGAGACGAGGCTGTCCATCCAGTCGCGGTCTGGCTTCCGGCCGGCAAGGTCTAGTGGCAAAGTCAGGTTTTCAGATGCAGTGAGGCTGGGGATCAGGTTGAAGGACTGAAACACGAAGCCCACCTTGTCGCGGCGCAGGAGCGTGAGTTCGCGATCGGTGAGGCTTCCTAGTTCGGTGTCACCGATGAACACGCTGCCCGAAGACAGGTCATCGAGACCCGCAACACAGTGCATGAGTGTCGACTTGCCTGAGCCCGATGGGCCCATGATTGCAGTGAAGCAGCCCGATTCGAAGCCGACACTGACACCGTCAAGTGCTCGGACCTCGGTGTCACCGGCCCCATAGACTTTCGCTCCATCAACCATCTTCGCAGCGGCGGGCGGTGTGGGAGACGGAGGTGTACTGGTTGGGCTTGATTCGCTTGGGTCTGCCACTTCAGGTCCTGTTCTGTGCATGATGTTCTGTGCATGGTGCCCCATTGTCCCAGCGCAACATTAAGAAGTCGTTAGGAAGTAGTAACCATAGTTTTAGGGTGGGCGGCATCAGCCTTCTCCGACCATCAACAAGGGCTGTTTGCGTCTCACCTGGGCCCCGTGCAGGAAGACTAGAAGCCCACGTTGTGAGAACCAACTGTGAAACTGGAGGTTGACACTTGTCTTCTGAAACGTTATTGCGTCCAGTGGAGGAGGCCGATATGGCCACTCTCCTGACCCTGAACAATGAAGCAGTTCCAGCGGTGAACCAGTTGTGCACCGATGACATGTCCTGGTTCTCGGGTGTCGCCCACACGTTTTTAGTGGCCTGTCACATAAGCACCAGTTGCCCTGCCGGGTTCCTGATCGGCCTGGAAGGCCCGGGTGTTGACTACGACAGTGAGAACTACAGATGGTTTTGTGAGCGTTACGAGCGGTTCGTCTACGTGGACAGGGTTGTCGTGGCACCCGATGCATGGGGCATGGGTATAGGAAGGGCCCTCTACACAGAGTTCGTGTCGGCCGCAGACGGCAATCCGGTTCTATGCGCCGAGGTGAACTTGTTGCCCCGCAACGACCGCTCACTCGTATTCCATGAGATGTTTGGCTTCATGCCAGTGGGCGAACAGGCCACCGAAGGCGGCTCTAAGAGAGTCCAGATGCTTGTGCTGGAGTTGTAAGAGACTACAACCGGGCGTGAAATCGTCGCCGGGACAACTCAGTCATGAATCAACGTGGTGCCAGCCGGGCGTAATCCCGGTTCGCCACAGGACCAGCACGGTTCCGACTGTCTCCCATGCCAGGTCACCTCGCAGTGCCTGCAAGTGAGGGTGACGTGGTCCACTGGAACCTGGTTGGGCACAGCAGTTGTGGTGGTAGAGAACCTTGGTTGTTCGGTCTGTCCTGTCAAAGGATCCGTAAGCGCGGTAGGCCGACGGGCCTGTTGTCCACTTAAGTGTGGCGTCGGTGCCATGCGCGGCACCCTAACCAGAGCCCGCGCGCGTGGGGGTGACCCCCCAAAACACCCGTAGCCTTCCCGTGTCAGAAGTGCCGGTTGCGACTGTCTGTCGTTTCGGTGCCCTACCAGACTGGAGACCCTCAATGACAGAGAACACCCCCGCCGCAGACGGGCCAGAGGAACGTCGCACCTCCTTTGATGGACCACCCCCGATGACCATCGACCCCGGCAAGACCTACACAGCCGAGATGGCCACCTCCATGGGGACACTGACAATCCACCTTGACCCGATCAGGGCACCAAAGACGGTCAACAACTTCGTATTCCTGACAGGCTTCCGCTATTACGACGGCATCGTGTTCCACCGGGTGATCAACGGCTTCATGGTTCAGGGCGGCGACCCGGAAGGGACTGGGAGGGGTGGACCTGGCTACAGGTTCGAAGATGAACTCCCGGCACCTGGACGCTATGAGATCGGTTCCTTGGCTATGGCGAATGCAGGGCCCGACACAAACGGCAGCCAGTTCTTCATCGTCACGGGAGCCAGTGGTGTAGGCCTCCCTCCTAGCTACTCGTTGTTCGGACAGGTTGTAGCTGGCCTAGAGGTCGCCGATGCCATCCAGAACGTGGCTACTGGTCCCGGCGACCGTCCACTGGCCGACGTTGTAATCGAGTCGGTGACCATTACCGTCAGCGACTGACCTGTCGGCCGAAACAAGGGAGAGGAATCGTGGCAATCGAACGTGTGGGAATAGTCGGTGGAGGTCAGATGGGCGGTGGCGTTGCTGAGGTGACCGCTAGATCGGGCCTGGTGACCGTGGTACGCGAGGTGAGCCCTGAGATGGCCGAGAAGAGCAGGGCCGGTATCGAACGGTCACTTGGCCGGGCCCTAGATCGCGGCAAGATCGACCAAACAGCGCACGATGCCACGTTGGAGAACCTTGCCTTCACCACAGACCTGGCCGACCTTGCAGATTGTGACCTGATCGTCGAAGCGGTGGTGGAGTCATTTGACTTGAAGGCGGATATCTTCGCTGAGTTGGATTCAGTGGTGACCTCGCCCGATGCGATTCTGGCCACCAACACCTCGTCGATTCCGATCATCGACATAGCCATGGCAACCAATAGACCTGACCACGTCTTGGGACTTCACTTCTTCAATCCGGCTCCCGTCATGGCGCTAGTCGAGGTGATTCCGTCAGTGCGTACAGCCCCCGCCGTAACCGAACGCGCTACCACTTTTGCCACTGACGTCATCGGAAAGACCGTGGTCGCTGCCAAAGACCGCGCAGGTTTCGTCGTCAACATGCTGCTCGTGCCCTACCTTCTTGGTGCCATGCGGATGTTTGAGGATGGACATGCCACCGCAGAAGACATTGACACGGCGATGACCCTCGGCACAGGCCACCCGATGGGCCCTCTGACCCTTAGCGACTTGATCGGCCTTGACACTATGCTCCTCGTCGGCGAGACCCTGTTGGCGGAGTATGGGGATCCGTCGTATGCGCCACCACCGCTACTGCGGCGCATGGTTGCTGCCGGCCACCTCGGTCGTAAAACCGGTCGAGGCTTCTACGACTACTCCTAACATCTACCCCCTCCATCAGCGCGGTCGGGTCGGCTGGCACCAAGACGAGGTCGGTGGCCAACGGGCGGGATGCGAGGGGCCTGATTCTCCTCAAGAAGTCACCCAGTAGCGAGGTCGACGCGGTGGCGCTCATGGAGAAACTGACTTTTTGGAGTCGTTAGTCACCGGATGTGAGCCAGGTGTGGCCCGTTGCGAGCTCAGCAGTAGCAAGCGGTACGGTCGGAGATCATGTCAGGCAGATGTTCGCCGATAGGGGTGGTAGTTAACCCTCGAGCGGGCACGGACGTGCGCCGGGCCGTGTCAGCCGCAGCGAACGTCACCGTCGAGGCCAAGGCAAACGTCGTTAGAAGGATCGTCCTGGGAGCGATGGAGGCTGGAGCAGACCGCTTTGTAGTCCAAGAGGACCCACACAACATTGTGAGGCGGGCCACTGAGACGATCCGGGGCATCACTTTGGAATGGGTGGATGAGCCGAGGGTGTTCACCGAGGAAGACACTGTGTCAGCCGTCTCCTCCATGAGGGATCGGGGTGTCGCTATCGTCGTGGTACTTGGCGGTGACGGCACCAACAGGGCGGCTGCGAGGGCGTGGCAAGACATTCCTGTGATTCCAGTTTCGACTGGCACCAACAACACCTTTCCCATTTTTTTGGAAGCAACAGTCGCCGGTTCAGCTGCAGGTCATGTGGCATGCGGGCTGTGTGGTGTTGATGAGGTCTCGTCACCCGCCAAGGTTGTTCATCTCACGTTCGAAGGATCGGGAGCAGAGCCGCCACTCCAAGACATGGCCCTGATCGACGTAGTTGCCGTCAACGACCCCTACGTAGGTTCATTCGAGCTGTTCGATCCGGCAACGCTGGAACTCGCCGTGCTGACCAGGGCAGATCCAATGTCAATTGGCTTTGCCGGTGTAGGCGGCAGAGTGCACCCGGTGTCTCCATCTGATGATGCTGGGTTGCTACTCAGGTTCGGTCCGGCGGAAGGCTGTACGACTGTTGTGAGGGCGCCGACTGCCCCCGGTCACTTTGACCACCTCGGTCTGGTAGAAGTGCGATCTCTGAGCCTAGGTGAGGAGGTCTGTGTAGAGGGCCCCGTCTTGTTGGCCTTCGATGGTGAACGCAAGCGCCGCCTGGGTGATGCGACGTGGGCGGCGTTGACCGTGTGCCGAGATGGTCCACGTGTTGTCGATGTGACAGCCGTGATGAAGGTGGCAGTCGCGAAAGATGCCTACATGAGGTGATCGGTCCGGTGCTCAGGGCCACCATGGGGTAGGTGGGTGTCCCCGATCCGTCGGGGTGGCGGAACTACCGTTTCGGTCATGCGGTACCTGTGTATGCGGTCCGCCTGTACGGGCACCGCGTCCGTGCTGGTTGAGATGAACGCAGCCGAACTCAGTTTCACCATTCGTGACCTTGCCGAGGTTGATGGTCCGGGTCGGGTTGTTCTCTGTGAGGCCCACATGGATCGCATGCGAGCACCAAAGGGTTGGGCCCTGGTCGATGAGAGGTCCAACGCCAGCCTCCTTGTATTCCCCGACCGTCCTGATCCACAGGAGGCCGGAGCAGGACACAACAGCGTGCGAGAGGGGGCATCGGTCACAGCCCTCCACTCTGCCGACGAGCCTCCTCGAGACCCTCAGGTGGTTCGTTCCGTCGATGCTGCGGTTCATCCCCTGAATCTGGTTCGACCGGAGAAGCCCAAAGTGCCCGAGCCGGCGGAAATGCCCCTGTTGGCCAGGGCCTTCCTTGGCGTCGACCGTCACCCATCAACCACCGAGTCACCAGTCAAGGAACAGGAACCTAAGGATGACAGGGATGATGTCGTCGTGGTCGACGCGTTCCCATCTGACGACGCAGACTGGGATCAGCGTGACCACCTTGACGAATACGACGACGAGCAACTTTCACTCGGCCCCTACGAGCCTGAACACATCGCCTGAACCGGCCTTCTGGCCTCACAGGGAACCCGGACCGGGTAGTCAGGAATGATCCGTCGCCGCTGGGTGTTGTCTGCGGTAGGAGCCACCCTCTTCGCTCTCCTGATGGGAGCGACACTGGTCTGGTCAGCTTCGACAAGACCGCCCGTGGAGACCACTGCTACTGCAGTCACTCTTGAGCAAAGGTCGAGCCCTGTGGTCACTGCGATAGCGGACACAACTGAGGTGCTGTCGCCAACCACCACCAGTACACAACTGAAAACCAGCAGTGCACCGCCAACAAGCACCAGCACGTCACCGTCGACAACCGTCGTCATGGCAGCGACTGCTACCACCGCTGTGCGAGGTTACGACGGATGGGTTGATCCGGCTTCAATTGGTTCACCTTGGGGGGACGTCGTGTCAGGGGTGCTTACCTTCAGGGGTTCTCCCACGCGTCGCTGGCATGGCACTGGTCCGGTACCCACAAACCCGGTTGTGGTCTGGCGGTTTCCGGCTGAAGGCCAGATGTGCTCCATGTCGAGTGTTGCAGGTGTGGAACGGGAATGGTGTGGCATGGGCTGGACGGGCCAGCCAGCAGTGTTCGAAAGACAGGGCCGTACCTGGGTTGTCTTTGGAGCTTTCGATGCCAGGGTCCACTTCCTCGATGGTGATACCGGTGAGAAGATCATTCCTGACTTCACTACGGCCGACATCATCAAGGGGTCGGTGACCGTGGATCCTGATGGCTATCCACTCGTCTATGTGGGATCGCGCGACGACAGGTTGCGAATCTTGGCCATTGACCGGGACAGGCCAACGGAGTTATGGGGCCTTGATGCAACTGACACGGGACCAAGAATGTGGAATAACGACTGGGATGCCTCACCCTTGGTGGTGGACGATTACCTCTTTGCGGGAGGTGAGAACAGTCGGTTCCACGTAGTTCGCCTAAACCGCTCCTACGGTGCCGATGGCCTCGTGACTATCGAGCCGATCCTGGTCTGGGATGTGGCCGGCTGGGACGACGATCTGTTGGCCGAGATTGACTCCAACGTCTCGATTGAAAGTTCACCCCTGATCGTGGGAGATACCCTCTACTTCGCCAACTCTGGTGGCCTCGTACAAGGCTGGGATATTGATGGTCTGGCCGACGGTGTCGAACCGACGAGGGTATTTCGGTACTGGGCCGGAGACGACGTCGATGCCACCCTCGTGCCCGATGATGACGGAATGCTCTATGTCGGGGTCGAATACGAGCGGGAGACTGAGCGTTCATTGGAGTTGGGTCAGGTTCTGAAATTGGATCCCTCCAAGCCGGACGATCCACTGGTGTGGGCTGTGGTGGCCCACACCAAGCCTGGCACCGGCGTGTGGGCCACCCCGGCTGTTTACGACGACCTCGTTGTCGTTCCGACAGCCGACGGAGAGGTTCTGGGAATCTCACGGGCCAGTGGAAAGGTGCACTGGAAGTTGGAGATTCCTGGTCCCATTTGGTCATCTCCTACTGTTGTTGATGACGTGATGGTCATAGGAGACTGCTCCGGGAGGGTGCTTGCGTTCGATCTTTCTGGCGGCGAATCCATTCCGACAAAGCTCTGGGAGATTCACACGGGGATCTGTGTGGAGGCATCGGCTGCTGTCTGGGATGGAACCGTCTACATCGGTTCACGTGATGGGCACCTATACGCACTCCGAGACAACTCCTGAGCTCCTCTCCCCGGATGGTCCCGGATTCTCCCTGACGTTGACCCCTTGGTAGGTTTCCCATTGGCCCACAGACCTTGAAATGGAGAGCAGGCAGGATGCCCGAACTGACAGAAGCAGAGGTCCGAGCACTTGCAAGGAAACTTGTCGAGGACGTACCCCCAGACCAGGTTGACCAATTTGAGTTCAGAGGGGCCCAGTTTGACCGGGGTCTGGCCATGGTTCAGTTCCCTGATGGTTTTGGTGGCCTGGGGCTTTCGAGTAGGCGACTTCAGACGGCCGTCGATTCGGAGCTGCGTTCTGCCGGGGTCACCTACAACGATTTGTTCATCAATCCAATTGGCATTGGAATGGGAGGGCCGGTGGTCCTCACCTATGCGAATGATGAGCAAAAACAACGCCTACTTCGCCCGATGTTCACTGGTGAGGAGATCTGGTGCCAGTTGTTTAGTGAACCCGGCTCTGGTTCCGATGTTGCTGGTCTGTCAACCCGCGCTGAGCGCGACGGCGACGAGTGGATCGTCAACGGCCAAAAGGTCTGGACGACCCTCGCCCATGTTTCCCGGTGGGGGATGCTCGTAGCAAGGACCAACCCTGACCAACCCAAACACAAGGGCCTCACCTACTTCCTGCTCGATATGGAATCGCCCGGTGTAGAGGTCAGACCGCTGCACCAGATCACCGGTGAGGCGGAGTTCAACGAGGTATTTCTTTCGGACGTCCGTATCCCCCACGACCGCGTGTTTGGCGATGTGGGTGGTGGTTGGGGGGCAGCGGTCACAACACTCATGAATGAGAGGGTGGCACTGGGTGGTGGTGTCCCAAAGAAGGGCTCGGGACCCATTCAAGACCTTGTCAACGTCTGGAAGGAAGCCAAGGACCGTCTGGATTCAGTGACAGAAGCGGTCCTGCGGGACCGGGTTGCAAATCTATGGGTGCAGGCCGAGGCGCTCAGGCTGACCAACTGGCGGGCGAGGGAGGCCAGCCGCGGTGGAAATCCAGGACCGGAGGGGTCGGTGACGAAGTTGATGTCCGCCGAGATGAATCAGCACATCTATGAGACATGTATGGACATCGTGGGTGCCGGCGGAATGCTCTACGAGGCTGGTTACGAGCGTAAGCGACCCGACGGGTTACGTGGTCCTGAGTTACACGTCAGGTACGCGTTCCTGCGTGCCCGGGCCAACACCATTGAGGGTGGTACGTCCGAGGTGATGCGCAACATCCTGGGTGAGCGCGTTTTGGGCCTGCCCGGCGATGTTCGGGTCGATAAGGAACTCCCGTGGTCAGAGGTTCCCCGGAACTGACCGGATCGTGCCGGTGACCTGATGCCCCTGAACACCCTGCTTGATCGGCATTCGGCATATCGTCCCGACCATACGGCTCTGGTCTTCAATGAACAGCGGGTCACATGGGCTGATTTGCGCTGCAGGGTCGACAGCCTCATTCACCGCCTCAGGACAGAGGGCCTGGGGGTGGGTGACAAAGTTGCACTGCTGTTGGACAACTGCCTTGAGGTGTTGGAGCTTTACCACGCAGCGGCCAAGGCAGGGTTCGTCGTAGTACCACTCAGCCCCATGTTGCGTGGAAACGGACTGACGACGCTTATCAACGACTCCGATGCCGTGGCTGTGGTCACGATGAAGCGAATGGTCGAACACGTTGACCCGGTGCGCTCTGATTTAGTGAACGTGACAGGTGACCGGTTCTTCCTTGTCGATGGGGAGGCTGATGGATACCGCAGGTATCCCGACACCTCGGTTGAACCATCCGAGCCTGTCCGCGCGGCTGACCTGACCGATGAAGATTTGTTCAACATCATCTACTCCAGCGGTACGACCGGGTTGCCGAAAGGGATCGTCCACACTCACGGCATCCGCGAGGCGTATGCGACCGGCCATGCAACTGGTTGTCGGATCCACCCCGAGAGTGTCGCTATTCATTCAGGGTCTCTTGTGTTCAATGGGGCATTCTTGACGCTTATGCCATCGATGTACCTGGGTGGCACATTCGTGCTCATGGAAGCTTTTGATCCGACGGAGTTGATCGACGTCATGATCGCCAACGACGTGACACACGCGGTGCTGGTGCCGTCGCAGATAATTCAACTGCTGGCTGATCCACGCTTCGACGAGGATCATATTCCTTCCCTTGAGATGGTCCTGACCGTCGGTGCTCCGCTGCACCTGGAACACAAGGAGGAGCTCGTGCGTCGCCTGCCGAAACGGTTCTACGAGCTCTACGGTCTGACCGAGGGGTTGGCTACCGTGCTTGATCGCGATGCGCCCCCATCCAAGTTGGGGTCGGTCGGGGTGCCCCCACCTCTCTATGAGATGAGGATCGTGGACGACGACGGAAATGACGTACCTGTGGGCGAGGTGGGCGAGATCGTGGGCCGCGGCCCGGTGATGATGCCCGGCTACTACAAGCGCCAAGACTTGACCGCCGAGACGATCCGTGAAGGCTGGCTCCACAGTGGGGACCTGGGGCGTGTAGACGAGGATGGCTACCTGTACCTAGTCGACAGGAAGAAGGACATGATTATCTCGGGTGGTGTCAACGTTTACCCCCGCGACATTGAGGAGCTCGTCGTGGTGCACCCGTCAGTTAGAGATGTAGCTGTGTTTGGTGTGCCAAATGAACAGTGGGGCGAACAGCCCGTAGCGGCCGTTGTACTTGACGAACCGGTTGATCTTGAAGAGGTCAGATCATGGGTGAACGAGAGGGTTGAGGCCCGTTACCAGAAGGTGGGTGCGGTGTATGCGGTCAATGCTTTCCCGGTGAACGTGGCTGGTAAGACCCTGCGGCGGGTGCTGCGAGAGGAGTACTTGGATACCTGAGGTGGCCGGGTTTCAGGTTCTGCGCCAGGTGGTTCCGGTTGGGTTGTCCTTCAGTTGGATGCCACGGACGGTGAGGGTGTCGCGGATGCGGTCGGCTTCCGCGTAGTCGCCGGCAGACTTGGCTGCGCTCCTGCTTGCGACCAGACCGTCGATCTCAGTGGCCTCGGGGTCTGGGGTGGAGGGCCCGCGGGAGCCGAGGTCGAGGCCCAGCACAGACGAAAGTGTCGCGACGGCACTAGCAAGAGCGGCGGCAGTGTCGTCTTCGATGTCGATGGCCCTGTTAGCTTCACGAACCGTGTCGAAGAGGACTGCCACCGCGGCAGGTGTGCCCAGGTCATCGTCCATTGCCGAGCGGAAATGCTCGACGACCGTTGGGTCGGGTTCTGAAACAAGAAGGCCGACTATCGCCACGCGGTCAGTAAAGGTGTCGAGGCGCCCCAGCGCAGCAGTCGCCTGATCGAGGGTGTCGGAACCGATCTCCATGGTGCGCCGATAGTGGGTCTGTAGCACGAGGAGGCGGAGGGCTCTCGGATCCCATGCTTCCAGCAAGTCACAGAGGGTGGTGAAGTTGCCCAGCGACTTGGACATCTTCTCGCCACCAACCTGGACCATGCCGTTATGGACCCAGTGGGTGGCGAAGGCACGTTCACAACCCAGCGCCTCGGCCCGCTCATTCTCGTGGTGGGGGAAGATCAGGTCGTCACCGCCGCCATGGATATCAAAGCCGTCACCCAGCAGGTCCAGCGACATTGCCACACACTCAATGTGCCAGCCGGGGCGCCCCGGGCCCCAAGGGGAATTCCAAGATGGTTCATCCTCCTTGGCTGCCTTCCAGAGGGCAAAGTCCAACGGGTCAGCCTTGTCACCGTCAATGTCGATTCGGGCACCTGCCCCCTCCCGCAGGTCTTCGAGGGATCGGTTGACTAGGGCGCCGTACTCGGGCAGGCGTTCAACTGAGAAGTAGACACCGGAGTCGGTCAT
>PBSS01000047.1 GCA_002726315.1 Acidimicrobiaceae bacterium | reverse complement strand
GGCGCCTGCTTCGTCGGCGGATGACCCCCTGACCACAACCATTTATTTGATGGTCCGAGGGGGTGGCTGAGAGGCCACCCCCCTGGACCATCGACCTGACCGACTCACTAACCAGAAACGATTTAATGCTCGAAGTAGCAAATCTCGAGGTTGTGTATAACGAGGTTGTTCTGGTCCTTCGCGGACTGTCCATCGAGGTGGGTGGCGGTCAGATAGTGGCTCTTCTGGGCGCCAACGGTGCCGGTAAGACCACTACTACCCGGGCTATCTCTGGTCTGTTGGATGTTCACGATGGAGATATCACCAAGGGTTCGATCAGCTTTGATGGCGAGCGCATCGACGGAAAAGAGCCGTCCGCGATCGTGCGGTCTGGGCTAACTCAGGTGCTTGAGGGCAGACGAGTATTCGCTGAACTGACGGTCGACGAGAACCTTGTAACCGGTGGCATCACGAACACTGACAGGGCTTCGATCGCTGAAGCCCATGACCGGGTGATGACCTTGTTCCCGGTTCTAGCCGAGCGGAGGAGGGCAATAGCTGGCTATCTGTCTGGAGGTGAACAGCAGATGCTCGCCATAGGTCGAGCCCTGATGGTTAACCCCAAGTTGTTGATTCTGGATGAGCCATCTCTGGGGTTGGCCCCCAAGTTGGTGGCTCAAATCCGGGACATAATTGTCGACATCAACAAGGCCGGAACAAGTGTCCTCCTGATCGAACAGAATGCCGTGATGGCATTATCGATTGCGGACTATGGCTACATCATGGAAACTGGGAAGGTAGTGATGGACGGACCCGCTGCCAAGTTGTTGGGCGACGAGGACGTCCAGGAGTTCTACCTCGGCCTCCACGGTGATGAAGGCGAGCGCAAGTCCTTCCGTGAGGTCAAGCACTACAAGCGACGTAAGCGGTGGTTGTCGTGAATGCGGCGGCACCTATCTTGCAGGTCGATGACATCAGCCTTTCGTTCAAGGGTGTAAAGGCCATCGTTGACGTCTCCTTTGACGTGGCTGACGGTGAACTGTTTGCAATCATCGGGCCGAACGGGGCAGGCAAGACCTCGATCTTCAACTCGATTAGCCAGGTGTATCGCCCTCAGGAGGGTGATATCTGTTGGAAGGGTGAGAGCATCATGGGCTCCCGCCCTGATCGGATGGCTGAGTTGGGTGTTGCACGAACGTTCCAGAACATTGAACTTTTTCCGTACATGACGGTGTTGGAAAACATCCTCCTGGGGCGACATGTCCGAATGGAAAGATCATGGTTGGCTGGCTCAATGTGGTTCGGTTCTGCCCGACGCGAGGAAATGGAGCACCGTCTAGCGGTGGAGGACATCATCGACTTCCTCGAGATCGAAGAGTGGAGAAAGCATCCAGTGGCTCTTCTGCCGTATGGATATCAAAAGCGTGTCGAACTGGGGAGAGCACTTGCGATGCAACCGGAACTCCTGCTTCTAGACGAGCCAGTGGCCGGTATGAACTTGGAGGAGACCGAGGACATGGCCCGGTTTATCCTCGACATTCGCCAGGAACTTGGTATTTCTATAATCCTTGTCGAACACGACATGGGTCTCGTCATGGACATCGCTGATCGGGTCCTAGTTCTTGATTTCGGAGAGATGATTGCAGCGGGTAATCCCTCTGAGGTTCAGCAGAATCCAGCCGTGATCGCCGCATATTTGGGCGATGAGGCTGGTTTAGCTGCCGCTACCGACTGACCAACGGTTCTATGGAAACTGAAGTCGACCGTTTCGGTGCAATGGCAGCTGAGCGGGTCGGCACTGAAGTCCGCGGTGCTGACCTAGATCTATTTCGTCTCTCCTTTGCACTTTCCAGGACTGCAACCAGGTTCGTACGACACGTTGAGTCTTCCGCACACCGGCCGATCGGACTGACCTGGGCCGGATTTCGTGTGCTGTTCACTGTTTGGGTCTGCGGGAGCCTCGAATCACATCGGATCGCTCAGCTCTCGGGGCTTTCTAGGGCTTCAGTTTCAAGTGCGGTCAACACCCTTGAACGAGACGGCATGGTGTCCCGATCCCGTGAGAGTGCTGACCGGCGCCTAGTAACCGTGTCGCTGACAGGTGATGGATCCGAGTTGGTCCGTCGCGCTTACACAGATCAGCACGCGCAAGAGGAGGTGCTTTTCAGCTCACTTGATGATGGCGATGTGAAGCTTCTCACCGAGATGCTTGAACGTGTCCTGGTGACGCCTCTCCAGGCGACAGAACGCGAACGGTAGGCCAGCTGTCCTTTAGCCCCTGACTCTGGCGCTGGACGGATCGTAAAACGGCCGGTACGACGGTGTGGCCGGCACGGTGGTGCCATTGACGTCGATTTCGAAACAGCCAGCGATGACCTCGTCGCGTGTTGCTCCTTGGTCGTGGGCCACGTAGCCCATACCCAGGGCGGCACCGACTGTGTGTCCGTACATCCCGGACGTGATCTGTCCTACTAACACTCCATCACACAGAATCGGCTCATCGTGGTACAGGAGTGGTTCGGGGTCATCCAGCCTGAACTGCACGAGGCGTCTTGTAGGACCCATCTCCTTTTTGGCCAGTAGAGCCTCGCGGCCTATGAAACCACCTTCCTTATCCCAGTCGACACCCCACGAGAGGCCGGCCTCAAGTGGTGTGTCCTCGTCAGTGATGTCATCACCCCAGTGCCGGTAGGCCTTTTCCATCCTTAGAGAGTTCATGGCATGCATTCCTGCCGGCACAAGTCCGACAGGTTGTCCTGTTGCCCAGACCTGATCGAACACCCCTGGTGAGAACTCGGTGGGGATGTAGAGCTCCCATCCGAGTTCCCCCATGTAGGTTCGTCGAACTGCGATGACCCGTGCGTAGACGAGGTCGATTTCTTGGAGTGTCCCGAAGGGGAACGAGTCATTGCTGAGATCGGTGTCCGTGAGGGGGCTCAGCACGTCGCGAGTGTTAGGACCGAAGATTCCAAGCACTGAGTACCCCGATGTCATATCGGTAATGTTGAGCCTGGCGCCATCGGGTGTGTTTTGGCTGATCCAGTTGGCATCACGGACCTGTGTGGAAAAGGCAGTCACAACGAGGAACCTCTCGTCGTCCAGGCGGTTAACCGTAAGGTCGGCTTCAATGCCCCCGCGTTCGTTCAGCCATGTGGTGTAGACCGACGTACCCGGTTCCACATCGATGTCGGCAGAGGAAATGCGGTTCAGCACTGATGCAGCATCGGGGCCCTGCACGAGCAACTTTGCGAGAGATGACTGGTCGAACATGGCAACCCGTTCCCTGCAAGCGAGGTGTTCTGCAGCCGAGTATTCGAACCAGTTCTGTCGGCCGTATGAGTACTCGTATACGGGCTCAATCCCGTCGGGTGCGAACCAGTTGGGTCGTTCCCAGCCGCCTGCCTCACCGTGACAGGCACCTAGTCCAGTGAGCCGGTCGTGGAACGCTGATCGCCTTACTCCGCGGGCGGTCTCGACCTGCCTGAATGGCCAGTGCATGGCGTAAAGGAGTCCGAGGGATTCTACAGATCGGTCATGGAGATAGCGGCGGTTGGTCTGGAAGTGTTGCATGCGTCGAATGTCAACATCCCAGAGGTCCATCGGCGGATGGCCATTGACGATCCAGTCGGCGAGAACTTTGCCGGCGCCACCGGCGGATTGGATTCCAATGGAGTTGAAACCTGCGGCGACGAAATGGTTTGACAGTTCTGGTGTCTCCCCGAGCAGGTATCTGTCATCAGGAGTGAACGCCTCAGGACCGTTGAAGAAGAGGCGGATACCGATCTCACCTAGGACTGGTACGCGCTGGCATGCGCGTTCGTAGACAGGCGCCAAGTGGTCCCAGTCCTCATCCAACTGCATGAACGGTCTGTCTGTCGGTGGACCGCCTGCCCCGAACGGTTTGGCTATCGGTTCAAAGGCCCCGACGAGGAGGCGACCTGCATCCTCCTTGACGTATATGCAGTTGTCAGTGTCGCGGAGTGTGGGGAGGTCGGACGGGAGGTCTGGAACTGGCTCAGTCACCAGGTAGAAGTGCTCACAGGCGTGGAGGGGAATGTTTACTCCTGCTTGTCTGCCCAACTCGTGCGACCACATCCCAGCGCAGGTCACCACGTACTCGGCGTCGACTGATCCCTGATCGGTGTCTACGCCGATCACCTTGCCGTGGTGTTTTCGAATTGCCTCCACCGAGACACCTTCAATAACCTTCGCCCCCCTCTCTTTTGCCACGGTTGCAAGTGCCATGGTCGTATCGACCGGTGAGGCCTGTGCGTCTCCCGGTATCCAGACCCCGCCCAGCACCCCAGCGGGGTTCATGAGTGGCCAGCGTTTGACGAGCTGGTCGACGTCCATCACCTCCACGTCGACCCCAAAACTCTTCGCCATGCCTGCACCTCGCACCAGTTCCTCCATGCGACCGGGGTTGTCTGCCAAGCTCACGGAACCGACTGGTCGGAAACCAGTGGGATGGCCCATCTCGTTTTCGAGCCGGTCGTAGAGGTCTGCGGTGTAGGCAGCTAGCCGAGTCATGTTGTGAGTTGCGCGTAGCCGACCCACCAAGCCCGCTGCATGCCACGTAGTACCACTGGTGAGGGTGTGTCGTTCCAGTAGCAAGACGTCCGTCCAGCCCAGTTCGGTCAGGTGGTAAGCGACACTTGTGCCGACAATTCCACCTCCGATCACTACCACCTGTGCACGTGAGGGAATGGCCTTCGTCATCGGGGCCCGCTTTCGTCTCTTCGGGTGGGAGCGGAGTGGGGTAAGGATTCCTTGTGGTTAGGTAACTTAGCGACTGCGTTACTGACTGTAATTCCAGTGACACCGGCACCTGCCCCTAGGGAGTTGGTAGCGGAGTCTTTCTGGTCGTAGGAGTCTAGGCCCGTGTCGATCGGCAAGAAAGAGGCTGAGAGGAGAGGAAATGAGTCACAAAGCGCTGTCGCAATGGACTTGGTAGAGCGTTGTCCGAGGCGAAGTTGATTCCGTGGAGGGGTAGGGGGTGAATCTCCTGCTACAACTCGTTCCATGACGGACCTGCTGGACTTCTGGTACACACGGGCGGCAAAGGGGCCGGCGCGTGTGGTCCTTGCCGACTTGGGTGATCCTCGAGCCGATGAGGCCGCCGCTCGTCTGACTGACGAGGGTTTGTCGTTCATAGTCGAACCCGTCGTTGGTGACGATGATCCGGCGATCGGTGCGGTTGTCGACGCTGTCCGCATTGCTGGCTTGGACCCAGAGGACCCGGTTGTGGCTGCTGCCATCCTCGTCAGGACAGGCCATGCTGATGCGGCCGTAGCCGGTGCAACCAGACCAACGGGTGACGTCTTACGTGCGGGTCTTAGGGTGATCGGCGTTGCCCCCGGGATGTCGCTTGTGAGCAGCAGCATGCTGATGTTGTTACCAGACGGGCAGGCAGTCGTGTTTGCAGACTGTGGGGTAGTCCCGGACCCGGACGCCGCACAGATGGCATCGATCGCAGTTTCAAGCGCCCAAGTTTTCGAACAGTTGACAGGGGAACAGCCACGTGTGGCGATGCTTTCCTACTCAACGATGGGCAGTGCCGAAGGCGCACGTGTCGACAAGGTCAGGGAGGCAACCCAGCTGGTTGAAGTGCTGGCACCCGGTATTGCCGTTGATGGAGAACTGCAGTTTGATGCTGCCTGGGCACCTGAAGTTGCTGCAGCCAAGGCTCCGGATTCAGTAGTTGCGGGCCGAGCAAACGTGTTTGTGTTTCCGGACCTGGACTCAGGAAACATCGGGTACAAGGTTGCCGAGCGGTTGGGTGGTGCTAGGGCGATTGGCCCCCTGCTGCAGGGGCTGGACGGGGTCCTACACGATCTATCCCGCGGTTGTACAGCAAGCGAAATCGTCGATGTTGCAGTGATCGCGGGGATCCAGGCACTGGGTTGAGAGTCGGATCCATTAGAAGAGGATCAGTCAGTGTGCATTCACGAAAAGTTGTCTACCATAACTTAAACGTGAGTGAGCCTAACGCTAGTGTGAACCTGTGAGAGGCCAGACTCTGGACACGGTGCAAGTTGTTGATTGTGCTGCCCAGCTAGTCGACACCGAGGGCTTTGAGGCACTCACCCTCACAAGAGTCGCCGCAGAGTTGGGCGTGTGCCAACCTGCGCTCTACCGCCACGTGGACGGCTACCAAGCGCTGGTTAGGGCCCTTGGTCTGAGGGGTCGCGAGATCATCGCTGGCCGTCTCGTAGATGCTGCTGTCGGCCTTGCGGGTGATGACGCCGTACGTGCCATGGGTGCTGCCTGGCGCGGTGTGGTGAGAGACCACCCCGGCCAATACACAGCAACCGACAGGTACCCATGCGCTGGTGATCCAGAGCTAGAGGCTGCCGTGGAACGAGTAGTGCAAGTCTTGGCACAAGCCCTTGCGGCCTACGGCCTCAATGATGAAGAGAAGGTGCACGTTGCCCGCTCCCTACGGAGTGCTTTTCACGGCTTCGCCCACCTTGAATCTGGAGACGGCCACCCGCACTCCCTCGACCCCGAAGACACCTTTGAGCACCTGCTCGACCTCTTGTGCGCTGGCATCCATGCTCTGTGCAGCACCAGGGTCTGAGAGACAAAGACCAGGCGAGCACGTTGACACGACTGGGATTCGTGCTGGACTCAGGTACCTGCATCGGCTGCCATGCCTGCACAGTGGCATGCAAGAGCGAGCACGACGTACCCCTCGGGGTCAACCGGACCTGGCTCAAGTACGTAGAGACCGGTGTGTTTCCCAACACGAACCGATCCTTCTTGGTGATGCGTTGCAACCACTGCCAGAGCGCACCGTGCATGGAGATCTGTCCCACTTCTGCTCTCTTCCGGGCCGATAACGGCGTGGTTGACTTCAACGACGCCAACTGCATCGGCTGCAAGGGGTGTATGCAAGCGTGTCCTTACGACGCCATCTACATCAACCCAGCTACCTCGACTGCGCACAAGTGCAATTTCTGCAACCACCGAGTAACCGAAGGCCTTGAGCCAGCATGCGTGATCGTGTGTCCCACACGGGCCATCAGGGTGAGCAACCTTGACGACCCTGAATCTGAGATTTCATTCCTGCACTCATCTGGTAACGGATCGGTCCGGTCGCCCGAGCAGAACACCAACCCCGGGCTCATTTATAAGAGTGCCGACCCGACATTGCTAGATCCACTGGGGTCAATGATCGGTTCAGACGGCATGATCTGGTCCGACACGATGGACTCCCATCCATCACCTTCCCCGGTCTCATTGGGTGCAGCACCGGACCGGTCTGATGGTCAAGAAATGGGCCGGACCGTTTACACGACCAGGCACCCGGCCACCTGGGGCTCGATGGTGTCGGGCTACCTGGTCACCAAGGCTGCTGCAGCTGGTGTGATGCTCATGGCAGTCCTACTGGTCCTCATGGGTCATGGTGGAGAACAGGCAGTGGTGGGCATGGTCTCACCGATGGTTGCTGGGGCATTCCTTCTGGCCACGGGCATTCTCTTAGTTGATGACCTGAAGCAACCGAGCCGCTTCCACTACCTAGTTACCAGAGGTAACTGGTCGTCGTGGCTAGTCAAGGGTGCATACATCCTGACGGGCTTCGCTGTCTCCCTCGTTGCATGGTGGGTGGTGGGTCTCATCGGTGTTAGTGGCGTGTTTCCTTTCTTGGCCGTACCGACGGTCATCTTGGCCTTGAGTACGGCCGGATACACGGCCTTCCTGTTCGGGCAGTGCGAAGGTCGCGACCTTTGGCAAGAATCCCTGCTACTCCCAGTTCTGCTGGCCCAAGCAGTTGTGGCTGGCGGGGCAACCTATTCGGTACTGGGCCTGTTCATGGAGGTTCCCGAGGCCAGTTTGGTCCTGCGGGTGTTCTTAACGGCGCTCGTGCTCAACGGAATCCTGATTGCAGTCGATTTGCATGGCCACCACTCGCGGCATGTGACGATGGCACTCGCTGAGCTGACCCATGGAGACCAGAGACATAGGTTCCAGACCTGGTTGGTAGCCGGCCTAGTACTCCCTTGTTTACTCCTGATCGTTGCCCAGTTCACCGATTCCAGCACCGTCATTGCTGCCTTAGCCGGGCTCTCTGCCATGGTGGGTATGTTCGCTTATGAGGATGCCTACGTCCGTGCCGGTCAGTCGGTGCCGTTGTCATGAACGAGTCCAGAGGGCGAACATGCTGACGGCCTACCCACCCGAAGGGCACTGGGATGATCACAATGCTCTCGATGCACAGGCATGGCCCGACAGGGTAAGACGCAGGTTTCGTCTAGTACCCACAACCTGTTTTAACTGTGAAGCCAACTGTGGCCTGCTGGCATATGTCGATAAGGACACAGGAAAGGTCGCCAAGTTCGAAGGTAACCCCGTGCATCCTGCCAGTCGGGGCCGCAACTGCGCCAAAGGGCCGGCCACCATCAATCAGGTTGATGATCCCGAACGGATCCTCCATCCGATGAAGCGGATAGGTGGCCGTGGTGATGGGCTCTGGGAACGCATTTCCTGGGATCAGGCCCTTGATGAGATCGGCAACCGGATCGGAGACGCCTTCCGCCAGGACCGACACGACGAGGTGATGTACCACGTGGGTCGGACGGGAGATGACTCCTACATGGAGAGAGTCCTACATTCGTGGGGGATCGATGGCCACAACAGTCACACAAACATCTGTTCAAGTGGGGCCCGAGTGGGCTACGCCACCTGGATGGGCCTCGATCGACCGTCAGCCGACTTCGCCAATGCCAAGGTCATCTTCCTCATCTCCTCCCACTTGGAGGCCGGCCACTATTTCAACCCTCACGCCCAGCGGATCATGGAGGGTCGTGAAGCCGGGGCGAAGATAATCTGTATCGATCCGCGCCTCTCCAACACGGCGTCACAGGCCGACCATTGGCTATCGGCATGGCCTGGCACCGAGGCGTTCCTGCTCCTATCAATCGCCCGACTGCTTGTTGAGGTTGGTACCTGGGATCGAGATTTCTTCCAGCGTTGGGTCAACTGGGAGACCTTTTTGACGGCTACTCGCCCTGACTTGGAACCCGTGTTCGACAACGTCGAGGTTGCCTTACTCGACCAGTACGCCGATTACACACCGAAAGAGGCAGCACGCGTCTGTGGCATAGATGAGCTCGTCATTCGAGAGGTTGCCAGCATCATTGGTGAAGGTCTCGGGAGGTTTGCTTCCCACACCTGGCGGGCAGCATCAGCTGGAAACTTGGGTGGATGGCAAGTGTCAAGGTGTCTCCAGTTCCTCAACGTGCTGACTGGCAGCGTCGGAACCGTGGGCGGAACCAACGCCAACGGCTGGAACAAGTTTATACCTGTAACTCCGATCCATCCCGAGCCCCAGGGGCGTTGGAACGAGATGTCATGGCCTGACGAGTTCCCCTTGGCTCACCATGAGATGTCGATCCTACTGCCCCACTTCCTAAAGTCGGGGCGCGGCTATATCGACACCTACTTCACGCGTGTGTACAACCCTCTCTGGACCAACCCCGACGGGTTTACTTGGCTTGAGGTTCTCCAGGACCCCAGCAAGGTCGGCTGTCATGTCGCCCTCACCCCGACATGGAATGAGTCGGCGTGGTTCGCCGACTATGTGCTTCCCATGGGTGTCTCATCGGAACGCCATGACGTGGCGAGTTTCGAGACCCATTCCGGTCGGTGGGTCGGGTTCCGCCAGCCTGTGCTGCGCCGCCACGCCGAGATGGAAGGTCAGAGCGTTGATCGGACCTATGAGACCAACCCTGGCGAGGTGTGGGAGGAACAGGAGTTCTGGATTGACCTCTCATGGCGAATCGACCCCGATGGTTCATTGGGGATCCGCAGCCAGTTCGAGAGCAGGGAGGAGCCGGGAAAACCTCTCCCGATTGACGAGTACTACAGGCTGCTTTTTGAAAACTCTGTCCCCGGGCTGCCCGAGGCGGCTAACGATGAGGAAATGAGTGCCCTCGAGTACATGCGTCGAAAAGGTGCATTTGCCATCTCTGGTGATCAGTACGAGGTTCACGAAAGATTGATCGCTGATGCTGATCTGGTGGGAACCACCCTTGATGAAGCAGGCGTTTACCGTCGACCTGGAACAGCCGGCATGTACGGATCCCTCGAAGACATCACCGGGCACATGCCATTCATTGGTGATGGTTCAACGGCAGTTGACATTGATGGAAAGGCCAGGTTTGGATTTCCTACACCCTCCAAGAAGCTGGAGTTCTACTCCGAGACCATGAAAGATTGGGGTTGGCCCGAGTACTCGATGCCGACTTTCATCAAGAGCCAGGTGCACTGGGAGGACCTGAACTTTGTTGCCGGTGAACGCATCTTGGTACCAACCTTCCGGATCCCGACTCTGATCCACACTAGGTCAGCTAACAGCAAGTGGCTAAATGAGATCAGTCATCGTCACCCACTCTGGGTACACCCGGAGGATGCCGAAAAACTGGGTATTGCTGACAACGGCTTGGCCCGCATCACCACACGGATCGGACACTTTGTTATCGGAACTTGGAAGACTGAGGGAATCCGTCCTGGGGTAGTTGCAGCGAGTCACCATATGGGGAGGTGGCACCTCGATGAGGACAAAGCTCGGTCCTGGGGCGCCGGTAAGGCATCGATCGACTTTGATGAGGATGGTAGGTGGCGCCTCCGACGCGACCACGGTCATGAGCCCTACGAGAGCGACGACCCTGACACCGGACGCATCTGGTGGTCAGACACTGGCGTTCATCAGAATCTGACATTCCCGGTCCAACCGGATCCGGTCAGTGGTATGCATTGCTGGCTGCAGCGGGTGACAGTGGGGCCTGCGGAGGACGGTGATGCATACGGCGATGTCGTGGTTGACACAAACGCTTCACATGCCGTGTTTGAGGAGTGGATGGCCAATACCCGTCCGGGCCCTGGTCCTGACGGCTTGCGTAGGCCCCTCTGGTTCGCACGTCCGGTGAAGCCTCGCGCGACCGCATATCGCCACAATGGCGAAGCCCTGGACGACGACTAGCCGTGAGAGGATGGCGGAAGGTGTGGGATTCGAACCCACGGTGACCCGGAGGCCACAACGGCTTTCGAGGCCGCCCCATTCGTCCGCTCTGGCAACCTTCCACTTGCGAGGCTAACGAGGGCCCAGAAGGGGGCCAACCGGTAGTTTGAGGTCAGTTTCGTCGTTGGTCGAAGAACTCCTTCAGCACGGCCACGCATTCGTCTTCACGGATACCTGCGGTGACGCGAAATTCGTGGTTCAGTCTGGGATCAGACCCCAGGTGGTACAGCGATCCCAGCGCACCCGCCTCTGGGTTGGGGGCTCCCCACACGACTCGACTTATGCGAGATGCCCAGGCGGCTCCAGCACAGAGCGGGCAAGGCTCAAGGGTCACAACGAGGGTTGCATCTTCGAGACGCCATGACCCCAACTTGGCTGCGGCATCTCGTAGCGCGAGTACCTCGGCATGTGCCGTTGGATCTATGGTGGCTTCACGTTCGTTGTGGCGCCTGGCCACGATCTGCCCACCTGCTACGACTACCGCTCCGACCGGTACCTCCCCGAGCTTGCTGGCTCTTCGGGCCTCGACAAGGGCTGATTCCATCAGGTCGTCGTCTGATGGCATTGTCGGCTCGTCTGGTACTAGGTCCATCTTGTTGACGATAGGCCCCCAAGCATGGGTAACACCCGCCCTCGAGAGTGGCGGCCAGGTGGTCTGCGGCACTCCGGGGTTTCCGCTGAGGGCTGCTGCCTTCCGGCCCTGACCCGGTTCACGGGTCCCGGTCGCACAGGACCCGACCGCCACACTCCAGAACGGGTGTGAGGTAACGATACCCTTGTCGCCCGGATCCAGCCCATGGGCGGGATCCGGGAGGGATGCGAGAGCGGACGATTCGGCACGCCTGGAACGCGTGTGTGGCCTCACAGTCACCGTGGGTTCGAATCCCACTCCCTCCGCTGATCGCCAACTGACCGTGTTGTGGTACGGCTGTAGGCTCGGTCAGGTATGGAGTACACGTCGCTCTACCGTCGTTTCCGCCCTCAGCGCTTCGCCGAGATCAGAGGCCAGGAACATGTCGTTGCTGCTCTATGCAACGCAGTACGTGAAGGACGGGTGCAACATGCCTACCTCCTCAGTGGCCCCCGTGGTACCGGTAAGACGACTGCTGCTCGCATTCTCGCCAAGGCCCTTAACTGTGTCGCTCCGGTGGATGGTGAACCTTGTTGTCAATGCGAGCCTTGTCTGGCGGTTGAGACTGGAACCTCATTTGATTTGCATGAACTGGATGCGGCCTCTAACAACAAGGTTGACGATATGCGTGACCTGTTGGGCAAGGTAGCCCTCGGAACGCCGGGCCGTACCAAGGTGTACTTACTCGACGAGGTGCACATGCTTACATCTGGTGCCGAGAACGCCCTACTCAAGACTCTCGAAGAACCACCTGAACACGTTGTCTTTGTCTTGGCTACGACGGAACCCCACAAGGTGGTGGAGACAATCCGGAGTCGGACCCAACACCTGGAGTTAAGTCTCCTTTCGGCTGAGACCCTCGGTTCGCTGGTGGCCGACGTGGTGGCCGAAGCCTGTTTGGAGGTTGATGAGGAAGGAATGGCCCATGCCGTTAGGGCTGCTCGTGGCTCAGCACGCGATGCGCTTTCTGCACTGGACAGGGTCCTCGCCGGTGGGGTGACCACTGACGAGACAACCGTTGCTGACCTCCTAACTGCCCTTGCTGAAGGCGATTCCGGAGCAGCTCTTGGTGCTCTCGCTGCTGGTATTGGTCGGGGGCGTGAGCCGCGAGTTATTGGCGAGGCGCTGTTGGGAGCCCTGCGTGAGGCCTTCTTGGTCGCAATGGGTGTTCCACCCAGCCAGTTGGCCGATGCTGACCGGGATCGTGCCAAGGCCTTTGCTGACCGAGTAGGTCCGGCGACAATCACTGGTGCCCTCGAGACCCTCGGTTTGGCTTTGGTGGCTATGCGCCGTGCTCCCGATCCGCGTGTTGACCTAGAAGTTGCATTGGTCAGGTTGACTTCATCTGGCTCGTCCGGTGGTGGTGACTTGGCGGCCATAGAGGCCCTGACGCGGAGGATCGAAAAGTTGGAGAAGGCCCTCGCAGAGGCCGGGCCGCCGAAGGCGACATCTTCCGTTCCACCTCCTCATCCACCTGCACCATCTGCTTCGGGTCCGGCGGCGAGGGCGCGAGCCACGCTCGCAGGTAAGGCTGCAACCCCACCACCCGTTCCGGTTCCGGAACCGGCAGGCACATCCTCGGATCGGGAGTCGACCTCTGTGCAAGATCATGAGTCAGTACCACCCGGAGACCTCCCCAACCGCGATGATCTGGTTCTGGCCTGGGGTGATGATCTCATCGACATGCTACCGAAAAAGGCTCGTGCCAGATTTTCGGCTGCACGGTTCGTGGCCGTCCAGGATGGGTCTGCTGTGATGGCCCTGCCCAACGAGGCGCATCGGCGCCGCTGTGTGGAACTTGTTGGCGATGTCGAGTCGGCGCTTGCAACCAGATTTGGAGTTCCCGTGCCGGTAGTTCTGACCGTCGACGACACTCAGGGTTCTTCTGGAAAGAAAATGTCCCCGGCGAAGCCAGTTTCTGGCGGTGCTGCCGATGTCGACTATGAGGTAGTTGATCCTGACCAACTCGTCGATGCCGATGCCTCCGATGGGTCAGCGGTGGAGAAGTTGACCCAGGCATTTCCGGGGGCCTCCCTGGTAGATCCGACGTGAGTTACGTCATGACCAGTTCCAGATCTAGGACAGAGGGCTGAGGGCCGTGTACGCCGATGCCGTCCAGAAGGTGATTGATGAACTCGGTCGGCTCCCCGGGATCGGTCCCAAGTCAGCCCAGAGGTTGGCGTTTCACATACTCAAGTCTCCTGCAGAGGACGCTACGCGACTGACTGATGCGATCAGCGAGATGAAGGATCGTATTCGCTTCTGTGAAAGGTGCTTCAATATCAGTGAAGAACCGATGTGTTTGATCTGTTCTGACGATCGCCGTGAGCCTGGCGTGCTTTGCGTGGTCGAGGAGCCACGCGACATCGTGGCTCTAGAACGTACAGGTGGGTTTCATGGCAGGTACCACGTACTTGGTGGTGCCATCAGTCCGATTGACGGGGTTGGTCCCGATCAGTTGAAGATTGTCGAGTTACTGGGTCGCTTGGAACAGGAGTCGGTTACCGAGGTGATTCTGGCGACCAACCCGAATATCGAAGGGGAGGCGACGGCTATGTACCTAGCTCGTCTGCTCGGACCACTTGGTGTGGAGGTGACCAGGATCGCCAGTGGCCTTCCAGTTGGCGGGGACCTTGAGTATGCCGACGAACTGACTCTGGGGAGGGCCCTTGAGGGTAGAAGGCACGTTGCTAGTGGACTAGATGCGGGGAATGGCCACTGATGACTGGTCTGTGGGTAACTCTGACTAGCAGTAGACGCGAAAACGCCCCCCGGACTGTTGCGGGCGACAGCAGCCTTGTCAGGGAGCGCTTTCGGGTTGGGTGGAGGGGATATCCCAACTTGTTGCGATTACATTACAACAGTAACAAAGTTGTGACAAGTCGGATACAAATAGAAATTGCCTGCAGGGAGCGTGAGGCTTGCTCCTGACCCGAATAGACCATGTGGCCATTGCCGTCCATGACCTGGACGCTGCCATCGACTACCACCGGAGGGCATTCGGGGCTGAGGTGTGCCACCGTGAGATCGTGGACCGTGACGGCGTGGAAGAGGCCCTGTTGGAGGTGGGTGGTTCGTTTATCCAGTTGACCACGCCGACTCGACCTGATTCGCCAGTAGCGACCTTCCTAGACAAGCGTGGAGAGGGTCTCCATCACATCGGCTACCGCGTCGATGATTGTGCCAGCGCCCTGAAGGCGGTCGTTGCAGCGGGTGGTCGGGCCATCGACGAACAACCCCGGCCGGGATCCCGGGGGACCATCATCGCCTTTGTCCACCCGACGGGGTCGTATGGAACCCTGATCGAATTGGTCGAGGAACCCGTCTGAGCGGGGTAGCACCGATGGAGGTCTATCTCGTAGACGGAACCTATGAACTGTTTCGCCATCACTTTGCAGTTCCCTCCCATGTGACTGATGAGGGTGTTGAGGTTGCCGCCGCCCGCGCCGCCTTAGGTTCGATGGTCCGCCTCCTTGAGGCCGGTGCAACCCATGTTGGCGTGGCTACTGACCACGTAGTTGAGTCTTTTCGCAACCGTCTCTTCGATGGTTATAAGACTGGTGAGGCCACCCCGCCCGAGTTGTTCACCCAGTTCGCATTGTTCGAAGCACTTTTGGAGGCAGCCGGATTAGCCGTGTTTCCCATGGTTGAACACGAGGCCGACGACGCCTTGGGAGCAGCTGCAGTGAAGGCAGCTGCAGACGAACGTGTACAGCGTGTCCTCATCTGTACACCTGACAAGGACCTCTCCCAGTGTGTGTCAGCCGATTCAAGGATCGTGCAGTTTGACCGTCGGCGCGAGGTTGTCTATGACTGGGACGGCGTTATTGACAAGTTCGGTGTTCCACCACCGTCAATCCCTGACTGGCTTGCCCTTGTCGGTGATTCGGCAGATGGAATACCTGGGCTGTCTGGGTGGGGGCCCCGCTCCTCAGCAAAAGTTCTCTCCAGATATGGACATATCGAGCTGATACCCGAAAGCCACAATGATTGGGATGTCAAAGTGAGAGGTGCCGAACGCCTAGCAGGGACCCTTGCGACACGCCGCAACGACGCCCTCCTCTACAGGCGTCTTGCCACACTGGACCTGAATGCTCCCGTGATGGCCGACGTGGAGGAACTGCGCTGGACCGGTCCACTTGTCCACCTTGTGTCGATGTGTAAACACCTCGATGCACCTCGCCTGGTAGGCCGGCTAGAAAAGTTGGCTGAGACCCGGAACTGATCCGCAGTTTCGGTGACACCGGATCTGTTCGGTACCCTGTGGCCACTATGGCTGAGCACACAATGAGTGAACGCCTCGACGACCTCAATGAGCGTCGCGAAGCAGCACTGCATGCAGGATCCGAACGAGCGGTCCAGCGACAGCATGACAAGGGCAAGATGCTCGCCCGCGAACGCATCGACTATTTCCTAGACGAGGGTTCCTTTCACGAACTGGACATGCTCGTGCGACACAGGGCCCATGACAGCGGTATCGAGGAGCGCCCTTACACCGATGGTGTGATCACCGGCTGGGGAACGGTTGATAGTCGCAAAGTGTTCGTTTTCGCCCAGGACTTCACGGTTTTTGGAGGAGCCCTCGGTGAGGTGTTCGCCGAGAAGCTCCACAAGGTGATGGATCTTGCCGTTTCCGTCGGTGCACCGATGATCGGCCTCAATGACGGTGCAGGTGCACGGATCCAAGAGGGTGTGGTCAGCTTGGACGGCTATGGCGGCATATTCTGGCGTAACGTCCAAGCGTCAGGGGTGATCCCCCAGATCAGCATCATCCTCGGGCCGTGTGCTGGTGGCGCCGTCTACAGCCCGGCCATGACGGACTTCATCTTTATGGTTGACCAGAAGTCCCACATGTTCATCACTGGCCCCGATGTCGTAAGAACCGTCACCGGCGAAGAAGTGACGCTCGAGGAACTGGGAGGAGCTGTTAGCCATTCCACGAAGTCGGGGGTTGCGTCTTTCGTGTGTGACGACGAGAAGCAGGTTCTGGACGAGGTGAAGGTTTTGCTCTCCTACCTTCCCTCCAACAACCTGGAGTCGGCACCAGTGGTTACTCCCGCGGACGATCCAGACCGGCTATGTCCTGAACTGAACGACCTGATGCCAGATAGTCCGAACATCCCCTACGACATGGGTGAGGTCATCGAGGTCATCGTCGATGACGGTGAATTTCTTGAGTATCACGATTCGTGGGCACGCAACATCGTCTGTGGATTTGGTCGGTTGAACGGCCGTAGCGTTGGTGTCGTGGGGAACCAGCCCATGCGCTTCGCAGGAGTCATCGACATCGAGGCTTCGGAGAAGGCTGCCCGGTTCGTGCGAACTTGTGATGCCTTCAACATTCCCTTGATCACGTTTGTGGATGTACCGGGTTTCTTACCCGGAGTCGACCAGGAGCACGGTGGCATCATTCGCCACGGCGCCAAGTTGCTCTACGCATACTGTGAAGCCACCGTTCCACGCATTCAGGTCATCACCCGTAAGGCCTACGGAGGTGCTTACGTGGTGATGGACTCCAAATCGGTCGGTTCAGACCTGTCACTGGCTTGGCCGTCAGCAGAGCTTGCCGTAATGGGGCCACAGGGTGCTGTTGAGATCCTCTATCGCCGGGAGTTGGAGCAGTCTTCTGACGCAACCGCCCGACGTGAAGAACTCGTCGAGGAGTACATGGATAAGTTCACCAACCCATATGTGGCAGCCGAACGCGGCTATGTCGACGATGTGATTGATCCGGCAGATACCCGGATAAGGCTGATCGCCGGTCTTGAGATGTTGAACACCAAGCGTGAGGAACTCCCGAGACGCAAGCACGGAAACGTGCCTCTGTAGGAATGGGTAAGGAACACACACCCGAAAGATTTAGGGTCGTGGCACCAGGTGCCTCAGAGTCCGAGTTGGAGGCCATCCGCATCGCTCTTGGGACACTTTGGCCGGATCCACACCCTCCCATGGAGACGGTCATTCCGGTATGGCGGTTCTCGGGAAGATGGTGGCTCGACAGGGACTCTGAACCACTTCGCCAAACCAGTCGCTGACAGTGCTCAGCCTCGCTGGGATGGCCAGGTGGGCCCCTCTGCGCTCAGAAGTCGAGGCAGGCGCGAAAGGTAATCATCTCTGGTGACCTCAATGGCGCCCAGGCTGGCAAGGTGGTCCGTGCACCACTGAACATCAATGAGCCTGTCAGGGCTGTCTCCGAGGATGTCAACGAGTCCCACCAGTGCCGCCTTTGAAGCGTCGGTCCGTTGCTGGAACATCGACTCGCCGGCGAATAATCCACCGATCGCAACACCATAGAGGCCTCCGGCGAGACCATCTTCATCCCATGCTTCAACCGAGTGGGCCCACCCCAGGGCATGGAGTTGCTGGTAGGCCCCAATGATCCTGTGGTCTATCCAGCCACGGTCTCTGGAAGGGTCGGCGCAACCGGCCATCACCTTGGAAAATGCAGTGTCGATCCGTATCTCGTAGCGTCTACACGACGTTCGCAGGGACCTACTCACCGACAACTCAGCTGGGCGGAGTACGCCCCGTGGGTCAGGCGACCACCACGCCATTGGCCCCTCCTGCTCAAGTGGCATCGGGAACATTCCCGATCGGTACGCATCCAACACAGTCCCCGTGTCGATGTCGGCTCCAACTCCGACGACGCCATGTTCATCGGCCGTGCGCACCGGTGGGAACATCCAAGCGCTGGCTGGAGGTTCAATGGGCATGGGATCGGATGGGGCCAACTACCCCTTGGTTGAGGTGATTGTCACGGAGCGGACCGTGATTTCGTGCTTGGGTCCCCCACCGTAGGGAGAACTGGGATCCACTTCGTAGAGGCCCATCATGTTCTCTAATACGGCGAGACCGTCAGCATCAGTTTCGCCGAACACTATGTAACTACCCTGGCCGTCGAGCCTGGCAACCTCTGGACCTGAGGAGAAGAAGAACTGGGCACCCGAACTGTTAGGGCCAACAGATCGAGCCATAATCAACTGCCCCGGCTCATATGTGAAAGGTCCGATCAGAGAGCCACCTACGTGTTTGAATAGGCCACCTTCGTCAGCGATCGTGTAGCCAGGACCTCGGTCAGACCAGTCGTTGGTGTGCGGTGAGCCGCCCTGGATGATTGCGATCGTCGGGTCCAGTCGAAAGAGAAGGGTGTCGTCGTAGTAGCCGTAGTTGGCAAGTACGACGAAGTTGTTCACCGTTTCCGGTGTTCGCTTGCTGTCTAGGACTACCCGGATCTCGCCTTCCGTCGTGTCGAACACGGCCGTGTAGGTGGCTCCGTCCTCCAGGCACCAGGCAGGACGACTGGAAAAGGACAAGCGTGGCCCGTCGGACTTGTCGAGGGCCGGACAGTCGGTGGGTACGACCTTCGTGGTAGCAGTGCTCACCTGGCTCGTGCCCGGCACTGTTCCGTTGTCGTCGTTGGTGCTGTCGGTGAATCCCATGACCGTGACTGTCACGAGGCTCCCCAACATCACAAAGGCCAGGAGGCCTGCAAGTAAGCGGGTTCGTGTTGAGAAACGCTCAGCTGCTGATGGGCTGGCTGGGCGACGGATCTTGTTTGCCATGGGTCGGCACCCTAACAACGGGCACTCTCATCAGGGTCGTCTCAGTACTCAGATTCTTACTTACTGTTCAAATGGCCCACTATCAGAAGGGTTACCGCCGGTAGCGTTGAATGTCGTGGGTCTACTTGTACAGAAATTTGGCGGTACAGCGGTCGGCGACCCGGATCGCATTCGTTCCGTTGCAGAGCATGTTTCTCGGACCGTCAGGCACGGCAACCAGGTAGTGCTCGTTGTTTCCGCTATGGGCAAAGAGACTGACAGCCTTCTGCGCCTCGCAGAAGATGTCTCCTCTACCCGCCCCGGTCGTGAGATGGACATGCTCATCACCGCGGGCGAGCGCAAGGCCATGGCACTTATGTGCATGGCCCTCCATGACCTAGATTTGCCTGCTGACTCGTTCACTGGCAGTCAGGCTGGCTTTGTCACCGATGGCGAGCACCAGAACGCCAGGATTCTTGAGGTCCGTCCTGACCGTGTGCAGGCAGCACTTGACACCGGGCGTATTCCTGTTGTGGGTGGATCTCAGGGTGTTTCGACCGACCACAATGTGACCTTCCTAGGGCGAGGGGGGTCTGACACCACTGCTGTGGCATTGGCACATGCCCTGGGAGCCGATGCCTGTGAGCTCTACACGGACGTCACCGGCGTGTTCACCACCGACCCCCGGGTGGTTCCGACCGCCAAACGGATAGACAGAATTTCTTTCGACGAATTATTGGAGATGACGGCCACAGGTTGCCCTAAGCCGGCAATGAGATCGGTCGAATATGCGCGGACCCACGGGGTTCGCCTACACGTCCGGTCTGCATTCACCTGGCAGGAGGGAACGTGGGTCGATGAGGAGGAACCCGACATGGAGCAAGCAATCATCTCGGCGGTCACACACGACACGTCCGAGGCCAAGATGACGATCAGTGGGGTGCCGGATCAACCAGGTATTGCTGCCAGGGTGTTTCGTGAGCTGGCTGAGGCCGGGATCAACGTGGACATGATTGTTCAGAATGTCTCCACCGAGGGTGTGACTGACATTTCATTCACAGTGCCCCACGAGTACCTCGACAGGGCCATGTCGACCGGTGGTTCCCTTTCAACCGAGATCGGGGCGACAGGTGTGGTGAGTGACGACGCCATTGCCAAGGTCAGTGTGATCGGTGCGGGTATGAGGACTAACCCAGGCGTGGCTGCAACCATGTTTGAGACTCTGGCTGATTGTGGGGTAAATATCCAGATGATCTCCACATCGGCCATCCGGGTCAGTTGCGTGGTTTCTGAGGACAGGGCTGAAGAGGCTGTCACGGCACTGCACGAGAGCTTCGGTCTCTCGGGCGACTGATAGTTGGGCCCATCACCTGACAACCATTAGAACTGCTGTCGAGCAGTGACTGATTACCCGTACCCTGCCCAAAATGTCCACTGAGGGTCTCCCTAGAGCAATGAGTCGATGGTCCGTAGCAGTTCTTCTGGGGCTTGTTGGGTTCGCCTCTGCCTGCGGAACAAGTCAGCCTGACCCAGCTACCGGGACTACAACCTCTGCAGCCGATATCAGTCCGTTACCGTCCATGGACGACCCACCGGCAGCGACATCGAACGATGTTCTGGGTCACTTCATGGATGTTGGAACTGACGCTGACTCTGTGTTCGGCGGTCTTCGCGATGCAGATCTCGGCTGTGTGGCAGACCAGCTGCTCAAGTCCTTTGGACCAGACGAAGTGCTCGCCCTGTCTGCTCTGGGCCCCATGCCCGAACAGGTTGCTTTGACCGTGGAAGCGCTCGTTGTATGTGACCTGGTACTGACGCTGGTCGGTCAGGGAATGGCCGAAGCATTTGCAGACGCTCCCGGCCAGCCTGTTTTCGACGTCGGTTGCCTATTGAAGGGTGTCACATCCAAAGATCTGGAGCCCATGTTGAAAACGCAGTTCGAGGACCCCTTCGGTCTTGATCTCAGTGACCGGGAGATGACAGTCCTGTTGGCGAATACTCCAATAATGGGGAACCTGATGCGTTGCCGGCTCGAGGCAATGGTGGTTGGAGACGAGTCCGACCTCCCGAAGTTCTGCTATGGCCTGGCTGATCAGGTGGCAATGATGATGGCAGCCGTGATGGAGGTCGACCTAACGGGTGGCGACTTCACCGCCCCTTCTGTCTTGGCGAACCTCCTTGGGATGTCAGACGAGATCTTCATTTGGCTCGCAGAGGAGGTTCCGTCCGCCCAGAAGGCCGATGCCGTACTAGTGAGGGATGCAACGACCAAGATCGCCGAGATCATGGCCGAGACGCTTGTGGGGATTGATGAACTTTCCACCGAGGAAGAGGCACTGTCAGCGATTCTTGCCGCTACCGCAAGGGTCCAAGCCGAGGTCGCTGCCAAAGACACCGATTTAGATGCTGCCTCCGGACGCCTTAGGGAGTACGTCACGGCTCGTTGTGGGGAGCCCGGTTCGGTGCTATTCGATCTGATGGCTGGTGCCATCGGCAGCCCCCTTGATACTTGAGCATGGTCGGTCTGGTGGTTGGCTCATGAAGATTCGGTCAGTCGGCCTTCTGGCCATCCTCTTGGTGGTTTCGGCCTGTGGCGAGACAGTGGTCCTAGACGATCCCGTCACCGAAGTTGTGACCTCGACCTCGACCTCGACCACATCGAGACCTGTCGCAGTGGCACCTTCTTCGACAACCAGTGCCGGTCCGATCCCGACCGTCGCCGATACCAACGAGGGTGAGCGGTTCTCGGACCTACCTGAAGCACCGGAGGGTTTTTGTGCTGATCTGGCAACCGAAACTGCTGTCCTGACCGTCAGGATCGAAGAACTTCTGGCAGATGGCGCCGGATATGAAGCACGCAATCTCCACGCGTTGCTTTCGGTGTCAGGTGACCTGTTGGACTGGACAGCCAATAGCGCGCCTCCAGGAATGGCTGTCGACATAGGACTTCTGAGGAGCGTCTACCTGGACCTGAGAGCTGTTCTTGACGAACTAGATCCTGAAATGGTCACCCTCAACGCGTTGCGTGGTGAGTTGTTCACGGTCCTGTTCGAGTCCCCGATGGCAACTGCCACTGTGCTGGACCGGTCGGCCCAGCGCCTATCAGCCTTTGTCGTGCAGTCCTGTGGCCATGGTTATCCACTCATGGACACCTTCGCCGACCTGTTCTCAGTAAACCAACAAGTCGAATCCGGAGATGCTCTACTTGACCTACGGGATGGCTGATACCGGAAACGCCAGACATCCGAGCTGTAGCCACCGGTAGCCTTCTGATCGTGGACATAGCACTGGTAGGGGCAACGGGACAGGTAGGTGGTGTCATGCGTAGCCTCCTTGACGAACGCGCAGTGCCGGTGGGTGACCTCAGGTTCTTCGCGTCATCCCGGTCTGCCGGTAGCACGATCGCCTGGCAGGACCGTCAAATCGTGGTTGAAGATACTGCAAACGCTGACTGGTCGGGAGTCGACCTAGCACTCGTTAGCGCTGGCAAGGCCGCATCTTTGGAGTACGCGCCGACGATGGCAGCAGCGGGCGTGACAGTCATCGACAACTCATCTGGATGGAGAATGGACCCGGATGTGCCACTGGTGGTACCCGAGGTAAATGCGCATGCCCTTGACGAAATAAGGAAGGGAATCGTCGCCAACCCGAACTGCACGACTATGGCAGCTATGCCTGTACTTTCCCCCCTGCACACCGAAGCTGGTTTGGAAGCTCTTATTGTGAGTACCTACCAGGCGGTATCGGGTGCCGGATTGTCCGGCGTAGAGGAACTGTCTGGTCAGATCAGGGCCGTGATCGATGATGCCACTTCGCTGACCCACAACGGCAGGGCCGTGTCATTTCCCGCGCACGACTCCTTTCCCGACACGATCGCATTCAACGTTTTGCCACATGCGGGTTCCTTTGTTGATGATGGCCGTAACGAGACAGACGAGGAGCAAAAGCTCCGCAACGAGAGTCGGAAGATCCTTGAGATCCCAGACCTTCTAGTTTCGGGTACCTGTGTTCGCGTTCCAGTGTTCACGGGTCATTCTCTGGCTATCAATGCCCGTTTCGAAAGGCCAATAAGCCCGGAAAAGGCGACCGAGTTGCTGGCCGACGCGTCCTGCGTGACCCTGTCTGATGTCCCGACTCCGCTCGATGCTGCTGGGGTGGATCCCACAATCGTGGGCAGGGTCAGGCGCGACGACACGGTCGAGCACGGTCTGGCACTTTTCCTGTCAAGTGACAACCTGCGTAAGGGTGCGGCCTTGAATGCCATTCAGATTGCCGAAGAACTGATTCGTCGCAGGTCCTGAAACGGCAACGAGGCCACCGCCGATCAGGGTGGATTGGTTACGTACCTCTGCATTGCCTCGTCGAGTGACAGGCCCATTTGGTTGGCGAGGCTGGCTAGCCAGGCCAGTACATCACCAAACTCGTGCAGTTGCTCATCGGGAGAGCCCTTTCGCACAGCTTGAGCCAGTTCGCCCATCTCCTCGCAGAGCCATGCAACGGTAGGGGCTAGGCCTCGTTCCCGGTCACCTTCGCCGTAGAGGCGTTCGACCAACTCCTGCAACTCAGCGAGCGTCACCTTGCTGACCGTACGGCCTAGCGGTTCACGACTGTGGTATCCCCGTCGGCGCAATGGCCGTGCCCCAAACTTTGGGTGATGCTGTCAGATGCGGAGGCGACCAACTTGCTGCGGGCACTTGACGCACTTGATGAGTTGGAGAAAGCGGCCCTCAAGTTGGTCCGAGCCGAGTTGGCTTGTGGCCATGTGATTGACGGGCTGGTGGCTGATCCACTGACGGAGGGTTCCCGGATAGACCTGCTTTGCCTTGCCGACACGGTCGCAGCCGACTTGCTGTCGGTTGTGGGAAGGTCACACTCACTGCGCAACATGGTAGATGCGGCACCGGCTAGTTCAGCCCGGGATGCCTTGGCCGCCCACCTGGCAGGTAGCGGCAGCACCTAATCTGATTCCAGGTAGTTCGGCTCAGCTGACAATGGGTGCTTTGGCAAGGTCCATGACTACCTCGGCTCCCGGCAGTGCCAACAAACCCCTTGGTGGGAGGCGGATCTTTCGGTCACGTGATCCTCCACCGATTACGACGCTTGCTCGTTCCATGACCCGAGCGTCAACCCAGGTGGATACGGAGGTGGGTAGTCCGAACGGAGTGACACCGCCGATGAGCATTCCTGTCAGTTCAGTAGTCTCGCTGCTGTCGGCGAAGGATGCCTTACGGGTTCCCAGACGTTTTCTGACAACACCGTTAACGTCCAGCTTGCAGGTGGCGAGCACGATGCACAGCGCGTAGGGGCGTGGATCGGCCTTTCCAGCTACGAGGATGGCATTGGCCGAGTCAGCTGGATCAATGCCGTAAGCATCGCAAAAGAGTGTCGTGTCAGCCAGGTCAGGATCACAGGCCATCACTTCGTGCTCGACGCCAAGGGCGACAAGATGTTCAAGTACCGGGTCGTCCCTGTTGCCCATTGCTCAGGTGTGGGTGGTAGGTGTCGGGGTGGTGTCGCGGGCCGGGCCGGTAACTCCGTAGGCGACAGCGAGTAGCACTGCGACGCCACCGACGAAGGTAAGGGTTGCGGGTACCTCATCGAACCATAGCCAGGCCCAGAGAGTCGCCGAGATGGTTTCAACTGGTGTGAAGAGGCTGACCTCGGCTGCTGAGGCATGTCGGGTTGCTGTTGTCATGCAGAACCTGGCTGTCGGCCCGAACACGGCACCCATCGCCAGCGTGGCCAGTAGGCCCGAGCGATCGAGACTGAGGGGATTAGCCAAAATGCCCGTCAGTACAACGGTGCAGGTGGCGGTCATGGCAACTATCAGGGCCCGGGGCATATCAGGGTGCCGGCGCCAGATGGTCAAGTTCAATCCAAAGGCCGTAATTGCTCCTACTGCCAGGAGGTCTCCTGTGGTGCCGCCAGCAGCCATCGATCCGCTGACGATTACGAGGATCCCCGAGATGGCTCCGACAATTGCCAGCCAGGTCCGTCTGGAGGTGTGCTCCTTCAGCGCGATCCTGGCAGTGACGGCGGCAAAAATCGGCGCAGCACCGATGATTGCCACCACGTTGGCAATTTCGGTCTTTGTTACAGCGGTCACGAAGGCCGTGGTGCTGATCGCACCCATGATCCCGGTCAGGACCAGGGGGTTCCGGTAATCACGGAGCTGAGTTTTCAGGTTCCGACCCAAGCTCCTTGTAGCTACCACCCACATGACCGGTGTTGACCAGAGCCCGCTCATGAAGGCGATGGTTGCACCATCCACGTCGGCGAGTCGTATAAAGACGGAATCGGTCGAAACGAGGAACATTCCGATTGCGGCTAGCAGCAGGCCCAGCTGTCGACCAGATCTCGGAACGAACGATGGGAGAGTCTTGAGCACCGGATGACACTACTTCTGGTTGCCCGACGCGGATAGTCGAAGTCTTGGTGGCATGTCTGCAATGATGCCGTGATGGCGGACACGGAATCCTGTCGTCCGAACGTCCTGTTCATCGTGGCAGACCAATGGAGGGGTGACTGCCTTGGTGCTGCAGGCCATTCCCTGGTGCACACACCGAGACTGGATTCGCTGGCAACTGAAGGTGTCAGGTTCCCGCTCCACCACGGCCAAGCCTCTCCATGTGGACCTAGTCGGGCCAGTATTCATACCGGCACCTACCTGCACACCCACCGATCGGTGTTCAACGGGACACCTCTTGACGCCCGCCTCACCAACCTGGCCTTGGAGGCCCGGTCTGGTGGTTACCTGCCCCACCTCTACGGCTACACGGATACCACAGTCGACCCGCGTACCACGACCGAGGACGATCCTCGGCTACTCGACTACGAGGGGCTGTTGCCGGGGTTTGAGGAGACCCTGCTCTTGCCTGAGCACCGGGATGCCTGGTACAGGTGGTTGGAGGGCCGGGGACATGACATCTCGGACCGCTCTAGGTTTCTTAGACCCAGGGAGGATGTTGATACACCCCCCGGCAGAGGGTCCTCTTGGGCCCCTCCTCCCTTCTCGGCTGACGAGACCGAGACGGCCTTCGTGGTGGATGCTGCTATAGAGCACATTGAGCAACTGGTGAAAGGAGGCGATCCCTGGTTCCTGCACGTCTCGTTATATAGACCCCATCCACCGTTCACCGCCCCCGAGCCCTATAACAACATGTTCGACTTGGTCGATGTCCCCGAGCCAATCCCGTATACGGATAGTGACCACCCGTTCCTCAAGATGCTGGCCACCTGGGCCCTCACTGATCCACCTATCGACCCCGTGGACCTTCGGCAACTTCGGGCCACCTATTACGGAATGCTTGCTGAGGTGGACTACCAGGTAGGTCGCCTGCTGGACACCCTCGCGGGCTTGTCGGTTGATAAGGACACCATCGTAGTTTTCTCCTCGGACCATGGAGAGTTCCTGGGTGACCACGGCCTGATGTCCAAACTGGGCTTTCATGATCAGGCATACCACATTCCCCTGATCGTCCGCTATCCAGCCCTAGGTGGGCCAAGGGGCTTGGTCGTCGACGATTTCACAGAGAATGTCGACATCATGCCAACGATTTTGGACCTTGCTGGGTTGGCGGTCCCAGCCCAGTGTCAGGGGCGCTCTCTGCGGCCTTTTCTAGAAGGGGTTGGTGCCGAGGATTGGCGTACGTCGACCCACTGGGAGTTTGACTTCAGGGTATTTGCCAAGGAGTTTGGCCTTCCCCTGAATGTGTGCAACTTGGTCGTCCACCGTGACCGTTCGAGTAAGTATGTCCATTTCGCGGGGATGCCACCCATCTATTTCGACTTGGAGTCGGATCCCTACGAAACCCGCCCGCTCCATGCACATCCGGAGATGGCTCGGTGCGTGGCGCAGCTGTTGGATTGGCGTATGGGTAGTGATGATGAGACGTTGGCGCGTCGGTTGGCAACTCCTCACGGGATGATCACCCTCAAGGATCCTCGGTTGACAGGAACCTAATTAGAGCTACAGGTGGAGAATGGCAGGATTGTTCTTTTTGAGTCTGCTGTGGCCTGTCGTTATTTGCCAGTTGCAACTACTCAGAATTAGGGGATTTGGTCCCTAGCGGAAAGGGAGTCAATTCACCAAGGTCGCGTTTCCAATGCCGAACATCTGAAAAGGAACACGAAATGCGAACCATAGAAGTAACAGTTACGCTCGCTGACCTGATCAACAGGTTCCCATCTCTAGCTAGAGGGTTGGAGCGACGCGGTCTTGATTACTGTTGCGGTGGCCACCGCACCCTTGCTGAGGCATGCAGGCCGTTGGGGCTCGACGCTGGGGAGACGGCCAGGGAACTCTCTGAGGAGTTTGCTGCAGAGCAAGAGGAGGGTTATTGGGTGGAAATGGGTCCAGTGGAGCTAGTTGACCACCTTGAGGCAACCCACCATCTCTACTTGCATGAAGAGCTTCCTCGGTTAGGGGCTTTGGCTGACAAGGTTGAAGCGACACATGGTGCCAACCATCCTGAGCTCTTAGATGTGGTCAACACGTTTCGTGCCTTGCGAGCTGATCTTGAGCCCCACCTCATGAAAGAGGAACGAGTCCTGTTCCCTATGGTTCGCGAGCTAGCAGCAGCGGAGGGCTTGCCATCATTTCACTGCGGCTCAATCAACAACCCGATTTCTGCGATGGTATTTGAACACCAAGGGGCGGGAAGGCTGTTGGATCAGTTAGTCGATCTGACTGATGGCTTCCAACCGCCAGCAGACAGTTGTGCTTCCTATAAGGCCTTTTATCAAGGTCTTGCCGAACTCAGTGCTGATACCCGGATGCACATCCACAAAGAGAACAACTCCCTGTTCCCAACAGTTTTAAGAATCGAGGAAGGGTTTCTAACCATGGGTACTGTTACCGGGGCCGAAGTGACTGGACGAGGTTAGCCATTGTCGGATTCGGCTGATCCCTAATGAGCCGTGGTTCTACAACACTTAGCCTTGAGGACACTTGCATGCATGTCTACAAGGAGGCCAACGTGACATTTCTGGCGATTGGGGCCGATCAGCGGAGGTCACCGGCCTCGTGACTGGGAAGGAGTCGGCTTTCCCCGACGCGGACGGATCCACCGCTGAACTTCTTGCTAAGTACGACCGCCCCGGGCCCCGCTACACCTCGTATCCGACGGCTGTCGATTTCCACGAAGACTTCGGAGCAGATGAATATGCCGACTGCCTAGTCGAAGCTGCCGTTCGATCACACGACCCACTCTCGTTGTACGTCCATCTGCCCTTCTGCGAGAACCGATGCTCGTTCTGTGCTTGTCATGTCGTGGTGACCCGTAACGAGAGCCTGGCCAGCACATACCTTGATCGCCTCATTGCCGAAGCCCGAACGACAGTGGAGAAGCTCGGAGATAGACGAACTCTTCAGCAGTATCACTGGGGCGGCGGCACACCGACCTTCCACTCACCAGAGGCGCTTGTAGACCTCCATGGACAACTGCTATCGGTGTTCGAACTTGAGTCAGGTGCTGAGGTGGCGATTGAGGTGGATCCTCGGATTACCACCGAGGAACACCTCGCCACGCTACGGACCTTGGGTTTCAACCGATTATCGATGGGTGTGCAGGATGTTGACGAGGTGGTGCAGGACCTCATTGGTCGCCATCAGACCTGGGAGCAAACGGCGGATCTACACGATGCGGCGCGTGGTCTTGGCTACGAGTCAATCAACGTTGATCTCATCTACGGCCTGCCTGGCCAGAACGAATACACATTCACCCGCTCACTCGAGCAGGTAATAGGTTTGCGCCCTGACCGCCTCGCTGTGTATTCGTTCGCACTCGTGCCATGGATGCGCCCACACCAGAAGCGGGTTGACATCAGACTGTTGCCAGATCGCGACGTGAAGTTCGGCCTACTCTCGCTTGCCATCGACCGGCTCACGGCTGCCGGCTACGAGCAAATTGGCATGGACCACTTCGCCTTGCGTGGTGACGAACTCGCTGTGGCCCACCGTGAGCGAACACTGTCGCGAAACTTCATGGGGTACACGACGAAACGGGGAACCGAGATCGTTGGTCTGGGCACGTCGGCGATCAGTGACATCGGGGATAGTTACGCTCAAAGTCATCGTCGGATGGCCTCATACATTACGGCTGTCGACGCAGGCGAGTTCCCGACCGAACGAGGCATAGTGCTCACCGGCGATGACCGAATCCGTCGCCATGTGATAACCGAACTTATGTGCAATGGCAGGCTCCTAGCCCACGAAGTGGATGATCGTTTCGAGATCGTCGTGGAGGAATATTTCGCAGACGAGTTAGACGAATTGCATGCGCCCGGTGGCCTTGTCGAAGCTGGATTCGTTGTGACCGACGGGCGTGACATCGAGGCAACTCCCCTAGGGCGCATGTTTATTCGCAATGTGGCCATGGTGTTTGACGTCCGACTCCGTACCAGGGCCACTGAGGATCAGATGTTTTCCCGGACGGTCTGAGGTGGGAGCTCGCACCGGTGTTGTCGTTGCTCAGCTCGGAGGTCCTGCGAATCTCGCCGAAGTCAAGCCGTTCATCCGGTCAATCTTTTCCGACCCTCATCTGGTCCCACTCCCTGGAGGAGCGCGGACTCGAGCAGCTGTCAGCACCCTGGTAGCAAACGTGCGGGCACCACGGGTTCGCTCATATTATGAACTCATCGGGGGTGGCTCACCTCTCGTGGCGACTACCCAACTTCAGGCCAGTGCTCTCGACATGGAACTCGCTGCCCGTGGACACGATACGGTCGTTGTCGTGGCTCATCGCCACAGTCGGCCCGACACGGGCGCGGCTGTCGATGCGATGGTCACGGCGGGCGTTGGCCACATCGTTATGTTGCCCTTGTTTCCCCAGCACTCCGACAGTACGACTGGATCCTCGGAAGCCGAACTGCGGCAGACCCTCAGCGAGCGGGGCATCGATCTACCGTTGACGGTAATCCACTCATGGTGCCAGCATCCCAGCTATCTGGCTGCGCAGACACAACTGGTTGAGGAAATGCTGGCCGAGGTACCCGATGAGAACCTCAGCACGGCACTGTTGGTGTTTTCTGCTCACGGCCTGCCCCAGCGAGTCGTTGACCAAGGGGATTTGTATCCCGAAGAGGTAGAAGCGACCGTAGCGGGGGTCATGAGTCGACTCCAGCGGTCGGTCGACCATGTCATCGCGTATCAGTCGCGGACCGGACCAATCCGCTGGATTGGCCCTGATGTGCGTGAGGTGATCGCGACGGCGGCTGCCGATCGTCTGAAATGGCTTGGTGTCGTTCCCATCTCTTTTGTATCCGACCATGTCGAAACCCTCTATGAGATTGACATCGAGATGAAGGACCTTTCAGCGGACGTTGGTATCGGCGACTTCCACCGGAGCCGTGTTCTTGGCGTCGACCCGATCGTGGGTCCCATGCTTGCCGACATCGTTCAGGATCAACTGTGAGCGAGCATCCGGATGTAGTGGTCGTCGGTGCCGGTCTCGGAGGTTTGCTCGTCGCGGCCGAGGTTGCCAGACGCGGTGGTCATCCACTCGTGCTTGAGGCTGGCCCGGTTTCGGGAGGTGTGGCTGCAAGCGTCCACGATGAGAACTACCTACTTGAACCTGCGGCCGGCTCGTTCTTGCTGCCGCATCCTTACCTGACACCCATCCTCGAATCAGTTGGAGCAGGCGTCGTACCAGCAGAGCCAGTCGCCCATCGACGCTACGTGTACGACCGGGGTGAACTATTTGAGTTTGCTGGTCCAACATCGCTCGCGACCCGACTTGTTTCCACCCGGGGCAAGCTCCAACTTTTCCGCGAACCGTGGGTGCAAACCCAGAAAATGAACACCGATGAATCACTTCGGAGTTTCCTTGAGCGTCGTCTCGGTCCTGAAGTGGGTCGTATGGGAGCGACCCTCATGGCCCATGGTGTGTTTGCCGGGGATCCCAACAAGTTGTCCGTAAGAGCAGCCTTTCCGGCGATCACCGCACTTGAAGACATTGCTGGCAGCCTGGCCAGGGGTTTCCTCGCCCGCCGTCGGGCCCGTTCGAAAGATGCGCCGAGAGCAAAGGTCCACATAGCTCCGAATGGCATGGATGAGCTTGCCAGTGAGCTAGCCGTTTCCCTGGGGGGTAACTTCCGACCAGATTGGCCTGTCAACTCCGTTCAGCGCGATGGTGGCGAGTGGGTCATCATTGGTCGTGGCGAGGAACGTGCCCCCTCGGTCGTCGTCGCTCTTGCTCCCGCCAAAGCCGCACAGGTCGTACCTGAGGCATTCACCCCGTTGCTGAACGAGGCCCATGCCGCACCAGTCGCCGTCGTGGGCCTTGGAGGGCACGAGGCCGACCTGCCGGTGCTATCTGGATTTGGGGTGCTCACTGGTCCCGATTGTGGCCTTCGCATCCTCGGATTGTTGTTCGAGTCGTCTTACGCCCTAGGACGAGCACCAGCACACCACCATCTACTCAAAGGTATCTACGGTGGTGATGCCGATCCGACGGTCCTTGCACTTAGCGACGACGACTTGGTGGCACTTGCCATCGAGGAAGCGGGCCAAATCCTCGGCATGCCGTTTCAGCCAACATGGACTCGCGTGATTAGGCACACTCCCGGAATTCCTCAGTACAACGTTGGACATTTGGCGTGGCTTGATCGACTCGACCTTATTTCTGCCGACTTTCCTGGGCTTCATCTAGCTGGCTGGGGATACCGAGCAATGGGGGTGACATCGTTGGCTCAGCACGCCGCAGCACTTGCAGACAAGGTGTTGGCATCATCGTGAGAGTGAGCGGTTGCGTGGAAGCCTTGAACACAGATATGCGTTTCCTCAGAGTGGAGGTCAAGGGCCCAGCTGCAGTAGGCCCTTTAGAAACAAAGCTTCCTCGCAATAATCCACTGTCTATTTATCTAATTGTTTTCAGGTACTGGAAAAGCGTCTTAAGGGATTTTGGGTTGTAGGACCTGTCAGGCCAACCGCTCCAAGGCGCCCCTGATGTTTCTTACTGCTTGGCCTATTCGCTGTTCATTTTCGATCAGGGCGAAGCGGACATTTCCCTCTCCCCCGGGCCCAAATCCAGCACCAGGTGAAACCGCTACTTTCGCGTCGCGTACCAAGCGGCTGGCGAATTCGACTGATCCCAACTCACGGTAAGGCTCGGGAATGGGTGCCCAGACAAACATGGTTCCTCTTGGTGGCTGGATTTCCCAGCCAATCCGGGCGAGACCTTCACAGAGGGCATCTCGACGTTCTTGGTAAATCGAGCAGATCTCAGCCGGCCGTTCAGTGGCCTCACGCAGAGTAACGGTTGCTGCAATCTGGATCGGCTGGAAGCTGCCGTAGTCAAGGTAGGACTTGAGTCTGGTTAGAGCGGCGACCACTTCGGCGTTACCAACCATAAACGCCACTCTCCAACCAGCCATCGAGAAACTCTTTGTCATCGAATACAACTCGACGGCCACCTCATCGGCACCGGGTACCTCAAGAATCGATGGTGGCCGATAGCCGTCAAAACCCAGATCGGCGTAGGCGAAGTCATGGACCACGATCACCTCGCGTTCCCTCGCGAAGGCAACCACCTCCTCCATGAACTCCAAGTCCACACAAACCGTCGTGGGATTGTGTGGAAATGACAACACGATGACTCGGGGCTTGGGCCAGGAATACTCCCAGCCCTCGTGGAGCATCCCGATGAAGTCGCCACCTGGATCTACTGGCATCTCTCTAACGTCGGCTCCGGCGAACAAGGGTGAGTACCGGTGGATCGGGTACGACGGCGTCGGCACGAGTGCTGCATCACCAGGTTGGAGTAATACCCACATGAGGTGAGCAAACCCATCTTTTGCACCGATTGTGTTGAGAACCTGTGTCTCTGGATCAATCGAGACGCCGAATCGCTGAAAGTAGTGTTCCGCCATTGCCTCCCGAAGCTTCGGGATTCCCCGGCTAGACGAATAGCGGTGGTTGCGCGGGTTTCGAACCGCTTCAGCCAACTTGTCGACAGCAATATCCGGTGATGGAAGGTCTGGGTTGCCAAAACCCAGGTCGATCACATCCTCCCCGTTCTGTCGGGCTTGGACCTTAAGGTTGTCGATGATGGTGAAGACGTAGGGCGGGAGGGAGTTGATACGACGAAAGTCCACGTTCGGATGCTACTGGCGGGCGGTGAGAAGAAGAGGCTGCCATTTAGGCAGACACAGCCCCTTGATCGTCGGAGATCCCAAAGCATTGAACATGTTGTAGATGGCCTCTCAATGCCGTGCTGGTAGAGGCTCGTGTAGTTAGTCCAAAGCGCTTGCTATCTCGGCATTCAATCTTCAAAGGCCTGTTGATCAGCCAAGTGGCAGCCCAAAACAGGGGTTTCGTGGGACCGATTGCTGAAGCTGTCCTAGGCCCCATCGCACAGGCCATCCTTGCGCTCCGGGGGCCACCCTTGCCGTGTAGGGATTGCTAGCTAATCTTGTTCAGAACAAGGAGAACAGGGGGTGCACGTCAGGTGGTGAATGAGCCTTCGTTCACGATCGGTATCGAGGAGGAGTATCTCCTTGTGGATCGGGAGGCTCGTGACCTGGTTGCCAACCCGCCCAGTGACTTATTGAAACAAGGCGCTGACCGTACCGATGGCCGAATGACCACAGAGTTCCTCCAGTCACAGCTCGAGGTAGGTACCCGCAAGTGCATCTCCGTGCCCGAGGCTGCAGCCGAAATCATGGAACTCCGGTCGACGCTTTCTGAGATCGTCACAGAGTTCGGTTACGCGATCATCGCGTCCTCAACCCACCCGTTTGGCACCTGGGAGTCACAATCGCATACGCGCGACAAGCGATACGACAAGTTGGAGCAAGATCATCAGGTCATTGCCCGCCGTATGCTCATCTGCGGGATGCACGTACACGTCGGCCTTGACGACGACGACCTGCGCATCGACCTAATGCGCCAAGCCTCCTATTTCGTACCCCACCTGTTGGCGCTTTCGACGTCGTCGCCTTTTTGGCACGGCGTGGACACCGGGTTGCGCAGCTTTCGCCTTTCGATCTTTGATGGGATGCCTCGCACAGGACTCCCTGAGTCTTTCGAGTCGTGGGGCGATTACCGGCGCCACGTTGAGGTCCTTGTCGATGCTGGGGTGATCGAGGATGCCACCAAGCTGTGGTGGGATCTGCGCCCTTCGGCCCGCTACCCGACGCTTGAGATGCGAATCGCAGACGTGTGTACGAACGCGGCTCACGGGGCCTCGGTGGCAGCGATGTACCAGTGTGTCCTGTGGATGCTCTACAAGCTGAAACGTAGTAACCAGCGCTGGCGGGGCTATTCGAAAATGCTGGTTGAGGAGAACCGCTGGCGAGCCCAGAGGTATGGCATCGACAGTGGCATGATTGATTTTGGTGTTGGCACAATGGTGCCGTTTACAGACCTGGCGGAGGAACTCCTGGAACTGCTGGCCCCGGCAGCTTCTGAGCTTGGTTGCACGGATGAACTTTTCGCCATCCGCCAGATCCTCGAGGCTGGGACCAGCGCGCATCGTCAAGTGGCGATCCATGCTGCGGCCTTGGCAAATGGTGCCGAACCAGACGAGGCGCTTCGTGAGGTAGTTGACTTCCTCATCGAAGAAACCGTCTGACAGCCAGAGTTCCTAGCTGGTTGCGAAACGACCAGAACTGACGTGGTCTGGCTTGAACCTCATGCACTCCCCGGGATGATTCCCCAGCGAACCCGCGCCCAGTAGCGCTCGTGGAAGAAATAAAGCACCAACTTTGTAATGACTTCGAACCCACCGATCGAAATTGCCGTTGCCAAATTTCCGGTGAAGACAAACCCAAGCAGCATGGTGTCAGCGCTTGCCAATACCCGCCATGTCGCCGTCTTGGTGGCCGAGCGCCGCCGACCTTCCCGGTAGTGACCTTCACCGTCCAAGGTCCGGTCCCATTGCAAACGCGACCAGAGTCGCTCATGTAAGTAGTAGAGGGTCATCTTGGTTGCTACTTCGGTCAAAGCAATAAAAGCGGCGGTCCGGATCTTGTCGGCACCACTTGTCGCCTCAACACCGAAGAACGGGCCGAGAAAACTTAGGATGATGAAAGACAGAATCAGGGTGTCAAGTGTTCCCAGTACTCGCCAAGAGACCGCCTTGGCGATCGAGCGCGCTGGCCGAATTTCCGGAGGGTTTGGAGGATCTAGACGCGGGTCTTCGGGGCCGAAGATTGGGCTTTCAGGGTGCTCTCTCATCGTGGTTTGAGTCTGCCATGCATGTAGCGGGTCTCAGTCTCCCTATATCTCGAAGCCCATCGTCACAGCGAGGACATCACCTCGGCGTAATGGTCAAGTACGGGCAGTACCTCGTCTCGGGGAGCCGACGGGACATTGAAGGCCGCCCGGTCGATGCCATGCTCAGCCAGGTCCGTCAGGACGGCCGGATCGGGCGGCGCGTAGTAAATCGATACCTCAAGGGTGGCCGGATCGCGCCCTGCCACCGCACAGGCTTCGGCCCGAAGGGTGGAGAGTTCAGCCCCATCGACCTTGGTGCGACCGCCGATAGGGATCCATCCGTCGCCGTAGGCCACGGCTCGACGAAGCCCTCCAGGGGCCACCCCACCTACGTGCACGGGCGGGTGCGGTGACTGGACCGGCTTGGGGTTCTGGTACATCGGGTCGAAGTTGACTTGTTCGCCGTGGTACTCAGCGACTTCGGAGGACCAGACGGCCTTCATGGCTTCCACCCTCTCTCGCATCAGGCCGAACCGACGATCGGGGTTAGTGCCGTGGTCGGCCATCTCCTCCAGGTTCCAGCCGGCTCCGACACCGAACAGGACACGTCCGCCGGACAGCACGTCGAGACTGGCCACCTCCTTGGCGGTGTGGATAGGGTCCCGTTGGATGATGAGGGTGATGCCAGTTCCCAATTTCAGGGTAGTGGTGGTCGCTGCCATGGCACCCAGGGTCACGAACGGATCGAGAGTGTCGTAATACATCTGCGGTAGGTCTGCTCCACCTGGCCAATCTGAGGTGCGAGAGGCCGGGATGTGGCTGTGCTCAGCCAGCCAGATCGACTCAAAGCCTCGTTCCTCAAGGGCTGGTCCTAGTTCGAGGGGACTGATGGCGTACGCCGTGGGGAAGAAGCAGGCGCTGAACTGCATATGACTGGTCACTTTCTCTCTCGGTGATTTGACCGTAACCGCGCACCCTTCCCGAATCCACTTATCGCCGAAGTCCTACTGCTGGTCTTGCCCTAGTTGCTAGCTGATGCACTCCTGGTAGCTCGGGGTAATCAATCGGGGTAGTGCCATCCCGGCTGCATATCGGCTTTTCTACGTTTGGATTGCTGGTGGTCGTCGTCGGTGTTGACGACACATTCCCACTCGTCGTCTCCGTCGATGAGTACGAAGAACTTCTATCCTGACGATTGGAATGGCTTTTTATGTGCTCTGGAACGCCATAGCCAACTAACCCTTAAAAAACTTGGAGGACCATGAGATGACTCGGGTCGGATATCAGATACCAAACTTCACTTACCCCAACACCACTGAGGAAGCGATCTTCGACTCCGTCATCGCCCAAGCCAAAGCAGCAGAAGCCGCCGGTTTTGACAGGGTCTTCGTAATGGACCACTTTTACCAACTGCCGGGACTCGGAGCCCCAGAAGAGCCAATGTTTGAGTGCTACTCAGTCCTCTCGGCGTTAGCCCAGCACACAGAAAAAGTAGGCCTTGCTGCGTTGGTTACCGGTAACACGTACCGTCATCCCACCCTCTTGGCAAAGGCAGTCACTGCCCTCGATCACGTCTCGTCGGGTAGGGCGACCTTGGGAATAGGTGCGGGCTGGTTTCAATTCGAACACGATTCCCTCGGCTATGAGTTTGGCACGTTCACCGACCGATTCGAAAAGCTGGAAGAAGCATTGAAGATTGTGATCCCAATGCTTCGTGGAGAGAAGGTGAGCCTCGCCGGTAAGCACTACCAGGTCCTTGACGCAATTAACTCGCCGCTACCAATCTCCCGCATCCCAATCATGATCGGCGGTAGTGGCGAGAAGAAGACCTTGCGGATGGTCGCTCAGTATGCCGATGAGTCCAATCTGGCGACTGGCCCGATCGCTGAGATCCCGAGAAAACTGGAGGTTCTTGAAGAACATTGCGATCGTCTGGGGCGTGACCGATCAGAGATCGTGGTAACGAAGTTGCAGATGGTTTGTGTCGCTCCCACTATGGAAGAGGCGGAATCAGACCTGCGAGAGGTAGCCGCGGCAAAGGGATGGTCTGATGAGGTCATAGAAATGGCCAAGACGATCCTGATCTTTGGCGACTCTGACACTGTGGGAGAGAAGCTTCAGGCATGCATGGACACTGGTATCGATGGGATGACAATCAACCTTGCCGCCAACGGCCACAAGCTGGAGCGGATTGGCCTCCTTGGCGAAATCGCGTTGGCAGCGACGATGAAGTGAGAGGTGCACTCCAGTGCCTCTCGTTAGATGTTCGACCTTAAGACGAGATTGCTAGCTTGGCTGATCTGAGACCGGTCGGACGCCGGGGCCGTTGCAACGGCTAGTCGTTATGGCTGGAAGCTCGCCCTTGCACTGAGAAGACTGAGTACCAGGCATGGGCCGAACGTGAAGGCCCTTCAACTTTCACTGGGTCAATCGTCTGGAGCGAGAGGCAGCGTCTTGACGCACCGCTGGCATCCAGCGAGGACCGGCGGTCGCGTCGATTCTGGCTACGAACGTGTTGTGGTGCGGTTCGACCAGCTCACAGAAACCTGTTGTTGCTTCTTTGCCCACTGCCATCCAAGCCGGCGCAGTGAGGGCATCGGTACGAGCCTCGAGATCAAAGCGGAAACGACGGCCTTCATCGGTGAGCGCACCATTGGAGGCCAGGCCCTTAGCCTCCAGCCGAGCCCATCCAGCCGCTATGGCTTCGTCGTCGTTGCCGCGACTACGCGCAATCCACTCTTCGCTTCCGTAATCGTCAAGATCAATCAGCGCCGAGTGCAATAACCCAACCTCGACACCATCGAGATCCTCGCTCGCGCAAAGTGCCCAGTGGTTGTCACCGCGGAGCTCACGTAGACAGTTCACGGCGAGCCACGCCGACAGGACAGAGTCGATTTTGACGGATCGGGGCCGGCTCCGGTGAGCAGCAAACATCGGTCGGGCACCGAAGTGCACCGAATCCACACCTAGCCACAACGCCTTGGCGAACCCGCCCAGTTCATCCGCTAGTCCTGGTGCGATCTCGGCGAGCCCAGGCCCCACGGCAGCATCACGGACAGCCAGGATGGACTCAGTGTCGGTCTTGTCCTGATAGGCGTTCATCACTGCGGCGATTACCGACGGGTTGATTGAGTACGTGGCTGCAGCTGCGGTCGCCGATGTTGTATCGCCAAGAGAAGCGAGCCGCCATGCCACGAGCCAGCCCATGCCATTGGGTACGCCGAGCGCTTCGTAGCCCGTGATCGCCCGTTGGTCCCACATGATCCAACCGACCAGATCATGGCAAGACAAGCCACCCCGTCTCGCCAGTGCCGTCCAATCAGTCATCGACCTGAAACTACCGACCTGTACTATCCAGTTAGCAAACCGCGGTAAGAGAGCCCCGTCCATTGAGGAGGCCTTCAGCTACTGGCCACCATTCCTGCCGTCCGTTCGATGAGCGCGGCCGACCCCTCTAATCTCTGCACTGGGAGTTGGAACTCGTCGATCCCTTGTCGAGCGAGTAGATCACGGAGTTCGGCACCGGTCTCTTTGTGCGAACCGACAATCGTGAACTGGGTTACCCACTCCTCACGCACTAGATGAGCCGCAGCGGCTGTTCCTCCTTCAGCTAGGGCCTCCCGAATCTCATTGGCCTCGGTTTCAGTCATTCCAATTAGTTCCTGGACCGCGATCGGAGAATCGGCCAACCGGAAACTCAAAGAGGCACGAGCTTCTCGGAACTCCTCCTCTGAGGTCACCAACATTGTTGAGTAGGTGATCAGGAACTGTCGGTTGTGACGTCGTGCAGCGGAACGCAGAGTCGACACGTGTTCACCAAGCAAGTCTTTGTGGATATAACTCAGGTTGAATCCATCAGCAATCTCACCGCCAAGGGCGACCATACGTGGGCCACGTCCGGCCAGAATCACCGCAATGTTCGACCGGCCAAAGTTCAGTGATGCCGACTTGAGTGAAAACACCTCGCCATCAAAATCCACGGTCTCGCCAGCGAACAGGTTGTGCAAGGTAGAAACCATGTGGCCAACAGTGACCACGGGTCGACGACGGTCAATACCCAGTGGGTCGAGGGTAAGTCCACCGCCAGCCCCCAGCCCCACGAAGGCTCGGCCGCCGGACAGTTCGTCAATTGTGGCCACAGCCGCTGCTGTCACCCCAGGGTGGCGCACGTAAGGGTTAGTGATTCCTGGTCCGAGCAGGATCTGCTCGGTGGCTAGTGCGATGGCAGTCAGGGTCACATAGACATCGCGAGTTACTAGTCCTTCGTCGTAGACCCAGCACCGGCGGTAGCCAAGCCGTTCGGCCAAGACAGCTAGGTCGGTCACTTCAGTTACCGGACCTTTGGGCATCAGGTTGACGCTCAGCGGCAGAGTCATCGGCCGGCCTCCACCCCACGACCCCCGAGGTCCCTCAACCACCAACCAGTTCGGTAGGTCATTCTTCCTGGCCCACCTCCACGAATATCTCATCGAGTGATTTTCGCTTCAGGTCGGGCACCTTGACGCCTTCCAGTGGGTAGCCAATAGGAAACATGGCAAAGGGACGCTCGTTCTCGGGGCGCCCGAGGAGTGGCCGAAGGAATGCCATCGG
>PBSS01000046.1 GCA_002726315.1 Acidimicrobiaceae bacterium | reverse complement strand
CCGCCTTACTCCATAGATCCGACTGATTTGCCCGTGATGGAAACCCAACCATCCCTAGTTCGCTCACCAACTGCCTAGATCAGTTAACTGCCGTACCCTGAATCCGGGTGACCGATAGGGTCCCGGCATGCCGGGGCTTCGATCAAAGTGGAGGACTGCCACGGGGTCAGCTCTCCGCTCCCTCTCGGACTGGGTCAACCGCACAGCTGCCATAGGCCCTGCAGATGACGCTGCAAACAACTACGGCAGGTTCGGTAAGGGAAGCATCGTGGCTTGGCCTACCGGAGTTGGTTTCGGTGAACACTGGATCTGGTTGGGTAGCGACACCCTCGTGGCCGCCCATGTCACGCTGTCAGCCGGCATGGGACCAGGTCAGGAGATGCTCACGGAGCCGGTTGTGAGTATCGGAAACCGCTGTGTGATAGGCAGGGGGACCTCCATTGTCGGACACTTTTCCATCGACATCGGCGACGATGTCTACATGGGTATGAACGTCTACATCACCGACCAAAACCATGGCTACGAGGACCTTGGACAACCGATTGGGACTCAGACCCCCAATGACGAAGCCGTGTCTATCGGCTCGGGTAGTTGGATTGGATCGGGGGCCGTGATCCTCCCTGGGGCCAGGATCGGCAACCACGTCGTAGTTGGCGCTAACTCGGTAGTACGTGGAGAGATCCCTGGAAACAGTGTCGTCGTCGGTGTTCCCGGCCGGGTGGTACGGCACCACGATGGAACTACATGGGTACGAAACCACCCGGCTCAACCCCGACCTGGGTGAGGCGGGGTCTTGTCAGAATCAGGGGAAAGTCAACTCAAACACGGCTGGTCTGGCATAGCCGCACTTGGCCTTCTCACCATCACCTCCTACGGATCTTGGATGTATGGCTTTGGTGTTCTGATCGGGCCGATTGGCGAGGACATGGGATGGAGCACAACCACCCTCGGAATCACCTTCGGGATGGCGATGTTGCTGACAGGCATCGGTTCGTTCACGGGGGGACGCCTCCTAGACCGATTCGGTGGACCCGGTCCCTTCTTTCTCCAAGCTGTAGCTGGTGGCGGTCTTCTCCTAGCCTCCACGTGGTCCGATCAGATCTTCACGTTCGGCCTCCTCTATTCCGTTGGGGCCGGCATCACCGGTGCCACTGGCTTTTACCACGTGACCACCGCGGCGGCGGCACGGCTCCGCCCACACCGACCAGACCAGGCGATAGCGGTGGTAACCCTCATCGGTGCCTTCTGCAGTCCTATCTACTTACCGCTCACTGCCTGGATGGTGACGACCTGGAACTGGCGAACAGCTGGACGTGCTCTCGCTCTTCTAGTGGTGGGTGGTTCCCTGCTGGCTGCGATTCTCACAACTGGCGCTCGCAGTTCCGACTCAGGGCCTTCCCTCCAACCGGTCAAAGCGATAAGGAAAGCCCTCGGGCGCCCAGCTATCCAGCGCATGATGGCTGCCTACCTCACAACCGGGGTCGCCTTCACCTCGGTACTCGTCTACCAAGTTCCGATCCTGTCTGCCTCCGGCGCAACCTTGGCGTTGGCAGGCACGATTGGGGGCCTAAGGGGCTTTTTCCAGTTCTTAGGTCGTCTCGGTCTGACAGGACTCGTTGAGCGGTATGGGTCAGGTGTCCTCCTTAGGCTTTCCTTCTTCGTCAGTTCCGCCGGCATCGCCTTCCTGCTAGGCAAAGGAATCGCGGCTGGTCTTACCTTCGCCCTTCTAGCGGGCCTAGCAATGGGTGCAAGCACGCCCCTCCAAAGTATCTACGCACGGAGCCACTTCGACGAACACGACCTCGGCCTCCTAATGGGTCTCCAGGGAGTGTCAATGGGCCTAGCAGGTGCCCTCGGACCCGTCCTAGGAGGCATCATGCGCGACCTATCAGGAACATGGAAGCCAACAATCATCATGGCAACAACGGCCATGGCCGTAGGTGCATGGCTCTTGAAGCCCGGCAAGCAGCATCCAATGGAGAAAGTTGGCTGCTAATGGACTTCATGCAGGCTCCGCGGGTCTTTACAGGAGCGAAAGCCCTATCCTTTCCCCTTGAGCGGCGATGTGGCCAACGACAACCCAGTCGGGGGCTTGAACCCAGCCAGTACTCCAGTTGAATCTGAGGGCAACAATGCAGACCCTAGAACCCGTGGTACTGACCCTCAAAGATGTCATCGACGTTGTACCCGACTCCTGTCGGGAGCGGTCTACCACCCGTGGACTGGCTCTCGTCGCCTGCGACCTGGTGCTCTACTCAGCTGTTCTCACCGGCATCGTGCTCAGCCCCGCTTGGTGGCTAACACTCATCCTTCTACCCCTGGCGGGCCTAACGGTGGCAGCTATGTTCGTCCTCGGCCATGATGCCGCCCATGGCGCCCTCACCAACAACAACCGCCTCAACAGTGTTCTCGGCAGACTCCTGTTCGTACCGTCGTTCCACATCTACGAGGCCTGGGTTCTTGGCCACAACCGTATCCATCATGGCCACACGGTCAGGCAAGGAATGGACTTCGTCTGGCATCCGGTGACTGTTGAGCAATTCAGAGAGATGGGTCCTTGGGCCCGACTCCGTCACCGCCTTGAGTGGTCCGTACTCGGTCCACTGCCTTACTACTTGCGTGAAGTCTGGTGGAACAAGATGATCGCTTTCCGCCAGCCTCCGGCCAAGTGGACCAAAGCAATCCGCCACGACCGGTACATGCTCTACCTAGCTGTTCTGATGTTGGTCACAGCCGCTGCGTTTCTTGGTGGACTGACCTCCGGGAACATTCTTGGTGCCATCTGGATGGTTGCCAAATTGGTTGTAATCCCTTTCCTAATCTTCACTCATGTCATCGGCTGGACGGTCTACGTACACCACATCACGCCCGAGATCCGCTGGCACACCCGCCGCGGCTGGACCAAGGTGGCAGGCCAACTTGAAGGCACCACGATCCTGCGACTACCGAAGGTCGCTAACCTTTTTTTCCACTGGATCTTCCTCCACACCCCCCACCATGTGGACATGCGCATTCCCTGCTATCGACTGACCAGGGCCGCCGAGGCCATCAGGGCGGCCTTCCCGGATCACACCATCGACCGTAAGTTTCGCTGGCGCTCCTACTTGATGATCACCCACACCTGCAAGCTCTATGACTTCGAGCAGGGCACCTGGCTCTCATACCGGGCGGCCCGCACCTGACTATCGTTTGCCCACCCCGTCTCGACCATTATCCGCCATAGTTCATACCGGTATCACGTAGTAGCAGTGGCGCTACTGAGTCATCACGGACCCCAGCCTCAACCACCTCTGCCACAAAGACCGTGTGGTCACCGCGCCTCACAGTGTCGGTTACCCGGGCCTCGAACCAATAGGCACACTCAACCAGCAACGGCGAGCCAGTCGCTGGGCCGAGTTCGAAATCATGACCATTGATCAAGGCACCCTCGACCGAAGTGGGCCGGAAAAAGGCTTTACCGATGTCCAACTGGTCGGCCCCCAAGATGTTCACGGCAAAGACCCCAGTTGTCTCAATGATTGCAGCCGAGCCGCTATCCGCCTTCACGCCGGCTACCACTAGCGGTGGTTCGAACGAGGCCTGTGTGAGCCAGTTCGTACCACCCGCGGCGTAGTTCTCCCCATCGGTCGCGGTGAGGACAACCAGGCCGTAGCTGATTGCCCGTAGGGCTGTCTTTTTGGCTTGTGGATCCATCTCTCATCTCCCTAACTACCGACTGTGCTTGTCGGACAATACATGCGCTCTCGTTTGGATTCGGTATCTAAGGACCTAATGCCCTATCACCCTCCCTGATGACCTGCATTTACTTGTCTGGACTGCAATAACGATCATTATCCCCGCTGGGCTGGGGAAGAACAGGAGCAGAAAATGGCACTGGCCATTGATGAGAGTGTCCACGGGTTACCCGAAACGACCCCGATTGGCCATCCACTTGACTGGTCCTGGCTCAGAGGGACCAAGGCCGAGTGGGGCATGAAGCCGGTACCTGGACGACGGGGTCTCACCATGATGGACATTGCAACTGGTGCCTATGGAGAGGTGCTCGATGAGCCCCCGTATCGCTCTATGGCGCCTCGTGGCGCCGACATAGACGAAGAGACGCCTGACATGGGCTACATCCTCAACCATAAGTCACAGGTATGGGCTGACAACGTGATCGAGCTCTATGAGGAAGCAGTGGCCCGACAGTGGTCATCTACTCGGGACATCCCCTGGAATGAACTCCAAGAACTCCCCTCTGATATCGAGCATGCAATGTGCCAGCTATGCACGGTTCTCACCGAGATTGAGATGATCGCGACTGACCTGCCAGCCAAGTGGATGTGGCGGATGAACCACCATTTCCTAGAGGCCAAGATGTTCCTCTCGACCCAGATCATGGACGAAGCGCGCCACAGCGACGTATTTCGAAAGAGGGCATTGGCTAACGGTGGCGGGCTACTCCTGTCCCGATCCGCTGATGAGAGCCTGCTACGCAGCATCCTCGAAGCCAAGACCTACACCCAGGCGTCGGCCCTGCTGCACCTTCTTGGAGAGGGGTTCATTTTGGACGTGTTCCGCCAAGGCGAGTTGATTGCCCCCACACATGTGGAGAAGAAGATCTTTCGGCTCTCCATGCAGGACGAGGCCCGCCATGTCGCCTATGGCACCATGCACATCCGCCAGGCAATCGCTGCTGATCCCGACGTTGCCGACGAAATTCACGAAGCACTGGACCACGGTGAGCAGTTCCTCATCGAGTTTGGTACCTCACCGGTTCTGTCCTCAGCGCTGGCCATGTTGTTGGGAGGAGGAGCCGAACACGTCGAAGACAAGGGCTTCCCGATGCAGTCTCTGCTAGCCACAAAGATCTTTACCTCCTACCTGGCTCGCTGCGAGAGGGCCGGAGTGAACAGGATCGACCGCACAGACCTGCCCCTGGACCTACTTGGCATCAACCTTGACGACTTCGACCGGACAGGCGCCTGAGGCTTCTGAGAGGAAGGACACCACTATGAAAGAAAACGTTAACGAACTGACCTTCTATCAGGAGCTTGCGGACCTGATGAACGGTCACCCTGATCAGTACGAGACCCTCGGAGAGGTGGACTTCACCCTCGGGGTAGTAATGGCCAACGAAGATGGTGAGGATCTGCGCCTCCGGCTGCGCTTCGAGGAACTCGGGTGTAGAGATGTTTCCCCCCTACCGGAAGGTGGCGAATCCTCCTGTGACTGCTGGCTTGAAGGCGATACCGAGTCCTGGGGTGAGATGTTTGATGACATCACTGCCAATGGCCGTGCCACGGGTAGGTACACAATCAACAGCCTGACCCTCGTGGGTGACCACATCGATGTCAAGGGTGATGACCCGATGGGCGTAGACCGATTCTTCCGCTTCAACCAAACCATCCAGCAGTTCTTTGACGGCGCCGCTCAACTGGCACCGACACCTGCCTAACGTGACCTATCGAAAGGACTCAGAATGCAAGCCATGGCATGCCCCCACTGCGGCGAACCCCTAGATCAAGTACTTGACCTCCCCTACGGCTACTGGGAGTGGGACGGTGAGCGCTACAACCTCAAGAGCACTGCCGACACCGTCAATGTGGCCCCGTGGACCTGTACCGGCTGCCTACGCTCCCTGCGAACATTTCACCCACAAGATGTGACAGCCGCATCCCTCACCGCCACCTAAGCAACAGCGCCTACGGAGGACTGGGGACTGGGGACGCTATATGAGCCACAAGGTCATCGAAGAGGAGTGCATCGGGTGTGGTGCCTGCGATTACACCTGCCCGCGGGACGCCCTTCGAAAGACCGATAGTTTTCTCGGACTGTTCATCATCAACCCACTGACCTGTGACGACTGCGGAGACTGTATCGAAAAGTGCCCAGTCTGGGCGATTGTTCCCGATCCTGACTGGCCTGTCTGTTATGGCACCGGATGCCCACTCAGGTCGACGCGTTACTCATCGGTTGACTGCAACGTCTGGCAACAGCGTTGTAGCGCCTGTGGCTCCCCGTTGTGGCGAAAACGCGCTAGCGGCGATGAGTGGGCATGTCCAGGATGTGGGCTAAAGCTTCGTGTCAGATGTCCGCGCAGCCACAGGGTCGAAGAGGTTGCTGAACACTACCCCGACCTGGCTGACTGGTTTGAGGAGGCAGCAGTGAACAGCACTGACTTCAAGATGCTCGAAGCAGAGGTGCCGGGCCAACAATCTCCATCGACAAGTCAGTTGCCGAAATCCCAACTGCCCTCGGCCCGATGATGTCCAAACACATTTTTTGCAATCAGAATCCTGTGCACCTCGTCGGGCCCGTCGATGATCCGAAGTGACCTAGCAGTCTGATACATACCAGCCAGTGGCAAGTCATCGGTTATCCCGGCGGCCCCCCAAACCTGGATTGCCCGATCCACCACCCTCTCGTAGGCAGCTGGCACAAAAACCTTGATTGCTGATATATCAGTCCTGGGATATGAACCGTCACGCATCTTCTCAGCACAGTTGATCGTCATCAGGCGAGCAGCTGAGATGTCCATGTAGGAATCCGCTATGAAGCCCTGGACGAACTGCTTGGACTCGAGCACGCCCCCATGGACCGTGCGTTCAGCTGCCCGTTCCACCATAAGATCAAAGGCTCGCCACATCTGTCCAATCGAGTTCATGCAGTGGTAAATCCGCCCCGCTCCTAAACGGTCCTGAGCCGCCTGGTGCCCCTGACCCGTTTCTCCTAGTTGGTTCTCAAGGGGTACCCGAACATTGTCGTAGACGATCTCACAGTGGTCGCTAGTTCTTCCCCATACCCCTATCCCTCGCAGAATCTCCACACCATCCGTGTCTGACGGAACAATGATCTGAGTCATACGAGAGTTCCGATCTTCACCACCTTCTCGGTCATCAGTGCGACACATAACGATGAAGAAGTCCGCCTCCATGCCGTTGGAGGTAAACCATTTGTGACCATTGATGATCCATTCGTCACCATCACGTTTTGCCGTAGTCCTGAGAGACCGTGGATCTGAGCCAGGCTGATCGGGTTCGGTCATGGAGAAGCCAGACTGCATCCGGCCCTCGATCATCGGAAGCAACCAGCGACGTTTCTGCTCTTCTGTGCCGTAGCGGACCAGAATTGATTGGTTGCCCGAATTGGGGGCCATTACACCAAATAGCGACGATGCACCCACGGCGTATGCGAGCACTTCTTTCATGTAGGCAAGCTCCAAGAAATCGAGACCCGCTCCCCCATACTCCTCAGGCAGGTGAGGGGCCCAGAGTCCTGCCTCCTTAACCTTTGCCCTGACAGCCGCGCGGAGAGCCCTAGATTCCTCTCTGTCTTCCGCTGTCAGATGGTCACCACGGTGATCGGCCCAAAGCATGTTCTCGTTCGGAAGAATTTCCCGGTTGACGATCGCAGCCGTTAGGAAGCGGACCTCGTTAATTCGCTCTGACACCGAAGGAATTGACTGCACGTTCATTGCCATGGTGGACACCTCGAATCGGATTCAGAACGCAACCCCGACAGCCGGGGCACACACCACCGTCGCTCCACACCCGAGAAACCGCTAGGGACAATGGTCCCGACATGATCAAACCTTCGAACCAGACCCGAAAACTTGGTGGTTACGCGTAGCAATGACAGGGACCTTGGTCCCTGTACCCCTTGTCGGCCTCTCTCTAGCGTCAGGAGCAGTGGGGCCGCCCGGCTCTATTTGGCGCGAGGATCGGACTAGGGGTGGAGCAACAGCGAAGAAAAGATTGGATCCTGTTCGGCTCGCTCTGGGCCGTCTTCTCGACTGTCGGCTTCTACTTGGTTCTTGGCATAGACCTGCTGCCCAGTCAGTGGGCACACGAAGCCGAAGTCGTCGATGACGCCTACATCCTCCTCATGGGGCTCTCAATCCCCATCTTTGCCGGCATTGCAGCCGTGCTCCTGACAAGCCTCATTCGCTTTCGTGTCAAGGTCGACGGCATCCCCACTGAAGACGGCCCTCCGGTTCAAACAAACCGAAACTTCGTACGGCTTTGGGTGGCCGCTACCCTCTCACTGGCCCTGATGATCACGGTAAACCCAGGCTTCATTGGCATCGCCGAACTGCGGGGTGAGCCAAGTGCTGACATCGTCGTCGAGGTCCAATCACAGCGCTGGTCATGGAAAGTCAACTACGAAAATGGCGCCGAGACCTTCAACCAGCTCTACCTTCCAGCCAACAAGCGGGTCCGGTTCGACATTACCTCCCTTGACCTCGTCCACTCCTTCTGGATCCCTGCATTTCGGGTAAAAATTGATGCCGTTCCGGGAAGAGTCACCCATCTCTACGTAACCCCCGATCGAGTCGGGTCCTTTGAAGACGACTTCAACCTGAGAGTGCAGTGTGCCGAAATATGTGGTCTAGGCCACGCCCAGATGGCAATGCCAGTAAGCGTGTTGGCACCCACCGACTTTGATGCCTGGGTGAGCGACCTGGCAGAAGGAGCCTGATCAGCCATGAGACAACTTCTGCGGGCCGTCATCTTCGGCATCCTCGGATACCTGGTCGGTGCCCTACTCACCTGGCTTGTACGCGGTGGATCCCTCAGTGATGAGGTGTGCGTGGTATTTGGTTACGTCGTAGGTCTTATCGGCTGGCTCTTTGGAATCGGCATGGGAGATACCTGGATTCGGGAGTGGTTTGGCCTTCCAGCCCGGGAGTCTGAGGTCTCCGGCTGGAAGCGCTACCTGGGTTTCTCAACAGACCACAAGGTGATAGGAGTCCAATACCTAGCAACCTTCATCGTTGTCATGTTGCTCGGTGGAATAGCAGCCCTGATCCTGAGGTTCGAACTGGCGCAGGCTGGCGAGGGCATCCTCAATGCTGACCGCTACAACCAGGTCATGAGCATGCACGGCATACTCATGGTCGCCGTAGCAGTTGCGGCAATCCTCGGATCATTTGGCAACTACTTGGTCCCGATCATGATCGGGGCCGACGACATGGCATTCCCCCGTCTAAATGCCGTTACTTTCTGGCTGATTCCACCTGTAGCTATAGGCCTGCTGGCCGCCCCCACACTCGGCAGCTTTGATTCTGGATGGACCGCCTATCCGCCGCTGAGTGTTGTCAACAACGGTGGCCAAATCCTGTTCGTGTTGGCGGTCACAACGTTTGGTCTCTCGTCAATTCTCGGTGGGCTAAACGTCATCACAACTGTTGTCACCATGCGCGCACCGGGCATGACCTGGGGCAGGCTCCCGATCTTCGTCTGGGCTGCATTTGCAGCGTCGATGATCAGCCTCCTCACTACTCAGTTTTTCGCCGCTTCACTTGTTCTAATTGCCATGGACAGAGTCGCCGGAACCGTCTTTTTCAATGGTGCCGCTGGCGGAGACCCGCTTCTCTACCAGCACCTCTTCTGGTTTTACTCCCACCCAGCGGTCTACGTCATGGTTCTTCCAGGCTTCGGCGTCGTTCTTGAGACCATCACACACATGTCTCGCAAGCCACTGTTCGCCTACAAGGCTGTCGTAGTATCACTTCTCACCATCGCTGGCCTGAGTGTCATCGTGTGGGCACACCACATGTTCACCAGCGGCATGGCCGAGTACCTGCACGGGCCTTTCATGTTCGCCACTGAAATGATCTCTGTGCCTACGGGAGTGATCTTTCTCTCGGCCGTGGCAACCCTATGGCGTGGCAAGTTGTGGATGAAGACCCCATTGTTCTTTGCAATGACCTGGGTCTTCCAGTTCCTCATGGGTGGTGTAACCGGCATCTTCCTAGCTGACGTAGTCACCGATGTAAGCCTCCACGACAGTTACTTCGTAGTTGCCCACTTTCATTACACGATCATGGGCGGAATGATCTTCGCCTTCCTCACCGGCATCTTCTTCTGGTTCCCAAAAATTACTGGCCGCATGATCAACGATCGATTGGGAATCATCTTTGCCCTCTGGCTCACCATCGGCTTCCAACTCACGTTCCTTCCACAGTTCTGGTTAGGAACTAACGGTATGAACCGACGTATCGCCGACTACCCGGAACAACTGGAAGGAGCGAACTTGTTTTCCACAGTTGCGGCATTCTGTCTCGGCGCCAGTTTCCTGTTACTGGTCTACATCTTGCTCACTGGTGCAAGGCGCGGCCCGAAGGCAGGCAACAACCCTTGGAATGCCAGCACCCTTGAGTGGCACGTCTCTTCTCCTCCACCGGAACACAACTTCTCTGGCCAGCCAACCGTGGTTGGCCACCCATACCGGTACGGAACCGCTGGCTCACGCCACGCTGAGTTCGCTGGCATGACAGCAGTCGAACAGATCCCACCTGAGCAGACCGGGACCGGCGAAGGAGGGGACTATGAGTGACAAATCCAAAGGTTCAACGGAGCTAGCTGCTGTGATCCAGCGGGGCTGGTTTACAGCTGGCGCTTTAGCGGTCCTGACCCTCATCGAGTACTTCGTGGCTACGAGCGTCGACAGACCAACTCTGTGGCTCCTACCGTTCATCGTTGCCAAGGGTGGCCTGATCCTTGAGGTCTTTATGCACTCCAGCGACCTCACAACCCTCGACGGAGGTAACGCCTGATGGCCATGACCGCCACCCCCGAGGCAGTTCACAGCCGGGCAGAGGCGACGTACCGTCCAGCTGCCAACAGGCTGGGACTCTGGCTATTCCTAGCCTCAGAGACCTTCCTTTTCTCCGCCTTTATCTCCTCGCGGTTTGTTGTATCCGGAACAGACCAGCCCGAACACCTCAATCAGGGCCTTGCCCTCCTGCTGACTCTGCTACTCCTGTGGTCAAGTATCAGCGCCTTCAGGGCCGAAGCCGCCATGGCCCACGACAATCGCCGGTTGTTCCAGCGCGAAATTCTCACGACCATCGTTCTGGGAGTGTTGTTCCTCGTTGGTGTTGGAGTCGAGTTCAACGAAGCACTTGCGGACTTCCCCGCCAACACCATCTATGGCAGTTCCTTCTTCATGCTCATCGGATTGCATGCCTTCCACGTGCTCACCGGCATCCTGGCCCTTGGCGTGGTATGGAACTTGGGACGTCTGGGCCACTACGGGTCCGACAACCACTGGCCAGTTGAGGGTGTCGTCAAGTACTGGCACTTTGTCGATCTCATGTGGGTGGCCATCTACCCAACCCTCTACCTCTTCGGCGGCTCGTGAGTAGACGCCGTTCGGCGCGGCCCCGGGCCGACGAGCGGCGTGGAGCCGGTATGCGGGGGACACGTGAAGCCACTGTGGTCGTTTTGGGCACGACCATGGCCGTATTCTTCATCTGCCTCGTGGCTCTATGGATCTTCGCCGGCCCTGGGAGGATGCCCGAACGACGTACGATCGTGATCCCGACAGGCACGGCTGATCTCATCGCCGCAGGCCAGAACCCTCTCGATCTACCTGCCAACTGGAGTTTCCGTAGTGGTGATGTACTCGTGTTGGACAACCGCGACAAAGTAGGCCACTACGTTGGAGCCTGGTTTTCTCCCTACGGCGAGGCGACAGAAATAACAGTCACCGTCTCAGCCACAGTGTTTTGCACGCTCCATCCGGCCGGTGAGATCTACATAGACGTGACACCAAGGCGAACCGATTGGATCCTTGCTGTTCCACCGACCCTCATGGTCGGCCCAGCCTTCGGACTAGTCCTGTTATTAGCACTAAGACTGCTACGACACCTTGAGGACCCAGAGCCCTCTACCAACAATGCTGATGGTCAACGGCGGCGAAAAGATGAGAGATCGATGGAGTTTGTGCCGGAAGCCACAGAGGACCCGGGACCTTCGTCCCTACCACCGAGCCAGGAGTAACACCAGAATCACTGCGGCGTCAGGGGGCCATCCATGACTAGACCTGAACACGGCCCTGCGCGAGCAAAGGAACGAAAATTGATACATGAAGTCTTCAAAAAGATCACGGCCGTAGCTCTAGCCGCCGCTGTCACACTTCCCCTTTCAGCATGTGGAGGCGGTAGCGGAGGACCCCCTAGCGGATCCGTAACATCAACTTCTTCGGCCGACATCTCGATCGATGGCACCGAGTTTGCATTCGCCCCGGCCGATGTAAGCATGAAGGTAGGCCAGACAGTGAACGTGACATTCGACAACAAGGGTGTCGTGGACCACGAGTGGGCAGTTCTCAAGGAGGGCACCCAAATCAAGGACGAGGCTGACTTCGCCGAGTCAATGGTCCTGTTCGAGGTCGAGGCCATTCCGGCTGGCACTTCGGCAACCCAGACCATCACCTTCGAAAAGGCCGGGCGCTACCAGATCATCTGTGCGCTGCCGGGCCACTTCGCTGCAGGAATGAACGGAATCCTGACGGTTTCCTGAGCTAAACGGCTCGGCAATTCAACTTGGGGCCTCTCCACCCAAGAGTTGCCCCGCGTACCAGCGGGCAAAGGCTGCAACGCTGGGTTCTAGATACGAGAACATGCCCTGACGAGCAACCGGTGAGCGCAGTCCAGCATGCTGTTCTTCAAGCATGGGAATGTCCTCTTCGAGGGCCAGGTCGAATCGCTCGTAATAGGAACTGACCCTGTCTGAGAAATCCACGTGTTCGATGGTGGCCTGTGGAAAGCACACCACCTGTGCACAGTGACACCGGTTGGGGCCATCCGGGTAGATCTCATAGAGCCACATGGCATCAGACCCAAATGCGACAACAGTGTTGGGAAACAGCCAGGAATAGCGGACCCCGGCACGTAGCCGGCCCTCGAGTTGACCGATCACGGGAAGAACCTTCTCCTGGGTGCCATCAAGGAGGCCTCCTGTGCCAGCCGTGGTTCCAAAATGCGTGGCAAACGCACCGCTCACGACCTCTGGCTCGTCGGGTTCATCGTAGGTCTCGTCAATGCTCGTCGGGTGCACATATGGAATGTGGTAGTACTCGTTGAAGACTTCCGCGAAGGCCTTCCAGTTGCAGTCAACAGTGAACTCGCGGCGCCTAGTAGTGACCATGGCCTCAACAGGCCAGGCTTCGTGGAGGGTCGCAAAGTCTCCGAGCCACATGTCGATAGGTGGAGGGCTGGCCTCAAAGCTCAAGAAGGTGAAACCGACCACTTCAGCGAGTGCAAACTCTGTCAGGCCGTGCTCACCTTTCTCAAAGCCTCCGGTACGACCCATGCTTGGCGCTGCCAGCAAGCATCCATCTAACCCATACGTCCAGAAGTGGAAGCGACACCGCATCCGGGCGCATTTCCCTTCTCCCAACATCACCTGTGCCGATCGGTGACTGCAACTATTGGCGTAAGCATGCAGATTCCCGTCGTCTCCTCTGACAATCACCACGGGCACACCTGCAAGGTCCATTGCGCTGTAGTCGCCCACCTCCGGCCAACGATCTGAACGCCCAACACCAATCCACCCAGTGTGAAAGATCGACTGCAGTTCAACCCTGAAAAAATCGTCATCTGTGTAACAGGTGGGAGGAAGCGATCGCATACTGTCGGCGGGCCCGATACACGATTCCAAGTCATCCCTGGTCCGTTGGGCCAACGTCTCCGTCAGTTCTTTGATCCCTTTCACGTGCCAGATCATACGACTGGCGCCAGATGTAGCTCCAGCCCAAAAGGTCAGATGTCCGACCCGCTGTTGGCAGAGCCGGAGAAATCATTCAGGCCGAGCGTCTCGCGCTCGTCGTCGGTCCTCTCCATCACGTGCTTGTCGAGCGGTATTCCAATGGCATCAGCTGAGCGGACCAAACCGTTGAAGATGGCCACCGTCGCAGCCGCATCAACAAGTCCACCGGGCCCCACTTCTGCCAGCATCCGGCCATCTAGCTGTCTTGCAGTCTCTGGGTTGTCGTGTGCCGCCTCCGCATAGGCAGCCAACAACTCTCCATGTGGGACACCTGAATCAACATCCCCCCTAATGGTTCCTACAAGGTCGACCACCTGGTCAAGAGCGTTGCTGCTCTCACGGAGCAGCATCACATGTGAGGATGTTCAGTAAAAGCACTCATTCAGAGCAGAAGTGCGAGCAGCAATCAGTTCGATCTGTGGACGGCTCAGGGAGCGGTGACGCCATACCATCTCATAGAACTCTTCTCCGTCATACATGCTTGAGACCATCGCCATGCGCCGTGCATTGTCGGCTGGTACGTAGGAGAGGGCCCTAGCCACGTTTGGACCCTTCCAGCCATCAACCAACCACGGGATGTAGGCCCCACCTTCTGCGACGCCCTCGGGCGCCTCACCGACGGTCTCACCGGCAACTACCATTGGAAGTGGCTGGCGGGGCCTTCCCAGTAACCCGCAGAAGATGTCGATCGGTACGGTTAGCACTACCAGGGCCACAAGCTCTGCATAGAGTCCTGGGCCCATCAAGTCGATCGCCTCTGCTGCCCAAACACCCGTAATCCGTCCAGACTCAGCTGTCACGCGCTGGATGACCTCAAGCACCAGGTCTGAGACACCACCAGCATCAGTTTGATCAATGTTGGAAAGGGCCGGAATCGCCGTGCCTATAGGTCGCTGGCCTGCAGCCATCGCCAACCTTGAGGCCTCCACAATCGCAAGTCGTTGTTTACCGGTCCACCAGGTTCCGGGCTGCCCTAGACCATGCCAGGTATTTTCGAAGGCTAAGAGGATCTTTTCATCGACCGGGTGGGCAAAGGAGTCCTTTGAAAACGAATCCATCATTGCCAACCTAGTGTTACAGGTAGAAGGCCCTGTCTCTAGACGTTGTTCCAGACAGGCACCGCTGCAAAAGAACCTCATACCGCTATCCTTGTTTCTACTCTGGTCAGCACCGCTGGCCGGTGGGTTCGCAGGCGGGCTTTGGCCCTTCCAGTTGCTGTGAACCGCCTTCCAGCCATTCCGACCTCGCCAAACGTGTTGACGCGTAGCGAACTACCAAAAACCCCCGCACATCCGCGGGCAAGGAGCAAGATGTCCACCACCTTCAGCGACTTGGGCGTTCCCGGTCGCATCTGCGACCTCCTCAATCGTCGCGGGATAACTAAGCCATTTGAGATCCAGGCTGCCACAATCGCCGATGCCCTAGAAGGCCGCGATGTGTGTGGCCGTGCCCCCACCGGATCAGGTAAGACGCTGGCATTTGGTATACCGCTGCTAGCCGATGTCGAAAAAGCTGAGCCCCGCGAGCCACGTGCCCTAATTCTGGCCCCCACACGCGAACTGGCAGAACAAATCTCCAAAGAGCTTCTTCTACTTGCCGGCAACGTCTCGATCGGAGTGGTGTATGGAGGCGTCAGCTACGGCCCACAACTAAATGCCCTCAGGAAGGGCGTCGACATTCTCGTGGCATGCCCCGGACGCCTCGAGGACCTGATCGACCAAGGGGCCCTCTCGCTCGCGAGCGTCAATCGAGTGGTACTCGACGAAGCTGACCGAATGGCCGACATGGGTTTCATGCCTGCCGTGCGCCGGCTACTTGACCAGACTGATCCGGACCGGCAGACAGTTCTGTTCTCAGCCACCCTTGACGATGATGTGGCCCGCCTCACCCGCGACTACCAGCGGAATCCGGTCAAGCATGAGGTCGGTGACGAGACACCCGACATCACCACGGCTCAACACGTCTTCTGGAACGCCACACAAGGCAACCGCCGCGAAATTGCTGCTGAGGCTATAGACGCTGTCTGGCCGACAATTATCTTCTGTCGGACGCGCCACGGCTCCGATCGCCTCAGTCGACAACTAAGCAAGGGAGGCCTCAAGACAGCAGCTATCCACGGTGGCCGCAGTCAGGCACAGCGCACAAAGGCACTGGGTGACTTCAAGAACGGCCACATCCATGCGCTGGTAGCAACTGATGTGGCTGCCCGCGGCATCCACGTCGACGGGGTTGCGTCAGTCATCCACTTTGATCCACCAGAGGACCACAAGGCCTACGTCCACCGTTCAGGACGCACCGCCCGCGCTGGCAAGACCGGTGTGGTGATCTCGCTGGTCCAGCCCAACCAACTCAAGGACATGCGACGCATGCAACGACGGGTTGGCTTAGAAGAGCCGTGTACCGAGCCAGACGCTACGGCCCTTTGGAGACTGTCACCGGTGCCAGCCCACAGCCCACGAGACGCGGATACCAAAAGGTCCAAGTCCGACCACAACAACCGTTCCTCTGACAGGTCCAGCCAGAGCCAGAAGCCCAACTCCCGCAATGCTGGAGCAAACCGGTCACGCAATGGATCTGGCACCAGCCCTACCAGGAAAAAGAATCAAAACCGGCACCGTGGCAGGAGTGCTTCCAACGGCTCAAGTGTGAAGAGCCGAAAGTCTCAATCCGGGGCCGGGTCAGGCACGAGCAACCGAAATGAGCCACAAAAACAGAGCTCGGTCGCAAAGGGCTCCAATGGCAACACCGCGAAAGCCGTCAGGAGGAAGGGCTCAAACAGCAACAAACGGGGTCGGCATCCTGCCAAGACCGCCAACGGGGGAAACCGCAAGGCTCGAAGGGCACACCTGCAGCGCACCAGCCAATGACCCTGTGGGTGCCTGTCACCCGATAACAGGTAAACCTGCGTGAGGTTCCGGAACAGACAGCACGTAGACTTCCCGGACCGTGTCACTCACGACATGGCTTTTTAATGTTTAACGAAAGCGAATGTGATTGTCATGCCTTCCGGCACAGTTAAGTTTTTCAACTCCGAAAAGGGTTACGGTTTCATCAATGTTGAAGGTGGAGAGGACGTGTTCGTCCACTACTCCAACATCGACGGTTCCGGCTACAGGAGCCTCGACGAAGGCCAGACGGTTGAGTTCGAAGTAGGTGAGGGCCGCAAAGGCCCGGAAGCCCTCAACGTACGCAAGGTCTGACCCAAGCAACCAACCCTTATCGGCCCCTGTCGCTAGGCAGTGGCCGATAAGCAGACTAGAAGGCACACCTCTGGCCGTATCTGGCCTAAACCGCGTCGACTGACATTGACAGGTATTTGCTCGCGGATTGACAGATAGGTTCATGCCGTGACTGTCTTCCGGAACCTCCTCGACGCCAAGGGGTACCTGATCCTTGACGGTGCCATGGGCACGCAGTTGTTCGATGCCGGCCTGTCCTCTGGCGATGCCCCCGAGTTCTGGAACCTTGACCATCCTGACAGTGTCAGCGACATCCATCGTTCCTATGTGGCTGCCGGTTCCGACATCGTCCTCACTAACACCTTCGGAGGCAATCGACAACGACTCAGACTCCACGACCTCCATGAGCGCGTCGCCGAGGTGAACACCGCTGGAGCAAAGTGTGCCCGAGTCGCCGCAGATGAAGTTGACAGACCGGTACTGGTCGCCGGCTCCATGGGACCAACAGGCGAGTTGTTAGAACCTCTCGGGACACTCTCCGTGGCTGACACTGAGGCCACGTTTGCAGAACAGGCTGAAGCTCTTGAGGCAGGTGGAGTCGATCTGATCTGGATTGAGACCCTCAGCGACCTACCGACTGTTGAAGCAGCACTCAGCGGTGCACGGCGCGCCACCGATCTCCCGGTCGTGGCAACCCTCAGCTTTGACACTGCCGGTCGCACGATGATGGGTCTAACCGGGACAGAGGCAGGCCAACGCCTATCCGAACTCGGTATTGATGGAATGGGCGCCAACTGTGGTGCCAACCTGGCTGACACCGAGGCGGCGGTTGCCGACATTCGGGCAGAAGTCGGAAACCTGCCAGTTGCCTCCAAGGCCAATGCGGGCATTCCCATCTGGGATAGATCTGTCCTCTCCTACGACGGTACGCCCGAGGTGTTAGCTGCACATGCCTGCAGGGCTAGAGAGGCAGGTGCAAACCTCATCGGCGCCTGCTGCGGTAGTACTCCTGCCCACATCTCGATGATGGCTGAAGTACTGGCCGGAAGGGTACCGATACCAGACATCGGGCCACCCGAGGGGACCCGGGTTAATGAAGCGACGATCGATCCAGATTACCGACAATCTGGTCGCCGCTCAGGCCGACGGAGGCAGGGTTAGCCTCGCAGCCAGTTCATCAGTAACCCAGTGCACGTTCGGCTGCGCGGACTCCCTGCACGATCAGATGCCGGGTGTCATCGAAGTCGTAGTCGACGTCTGGGTCTTCCGGTGGCATTTCGATGTGAAGCACATCTAGCCCAATCGGGACATCCTGCCACTCCTGTCGAGTCAGTTCTGCTGCCGCAGCCCTAAAGCCGGTCAACATTAGTGAGAGTGCCGTCTGCTTCTCAGGAGACAGAAATCGGGAGGCGACGTCGAGTACTACCAACTGGGTTGGCCGCAGCGAGACCGCATGGCGGAGTGGAACGTTGGATATAACACCACCGTCAAGGTGCATGTCTCCATCCGGTAATTGAACGGCGGGGAACACCCCGGGGATCGCCGTTGACGCGCAGAGAATGTCGACTGCAGGGCCACTATGCCACCAGCAGAGACGGCCGGTCGAGGCAGCCGTGGTGCCAGCGTGGAAGGGAATGCTGGTTTCTCCGATGTCCGCGACAGGAACCCGCTCCTCGATAATCTGCCGGAGTTTCTGGCCGCTGTCGAAACTGGGCTTCCCCCGCAGGATTGAACCAACGGTACGAACGATGTTCCCCTTCATTGGTGACTTGTCGACAAGGCTGCACCAGATTTCCTCCAGATCTCCGACCTGATCGAGGGTGGGTGAATGGGCAATCAAGATCCCGTTCAGCGCTCCGGCCGAGACTCCGACCACTTGGTCGGGAAAAATGCCCTGCTCGAAGAGAGTTCGAAGCATCCCGACCTGGGCAGCACCACGTACCGCGCCTCCAGAGAGAACGAACACCGTGTTAGGTGGTGGCCCAGGACGGCGAAGTCGCCTAAGGAAGCCGGGAAGTAGCATCACCTGATACTCCCACGTCTGTATGCCTTGGTAGGTTCATCAGGCTCCGCCTCACAAATCGGAACTGCCTCATGGTGCATCCTGCCACGCAACTGAACTCGGCCTAGGCAGGCCGCTCTGGCCCGACGGGGTGTCACCTGCGTGGTCACCTGCTTGAATGGTCCTTCTGACCTGCTGAATACGACGATCTCAAAGGGGACTCAAAGCAATGGCTACCGACTATTCAAAGGTGCTGCTGGACGAATCAGAGATGCCCACGCAGTGGTACAACGTGATTCCCGATCTGCCCGAGCCTCCCCCACCACCACTCCATCCGGGAACCCTTGAGCCGATAGGACCAGATGACCTGGCTCCACTGTTCCCCATGGCCCTGATCATGCAGGAGGTCTCAACAGACTCATACATTGACATCCCCGGTGGAGTCCTTGACATCTACAAGCTGTGGCGTCCCACACCCCTGCTGAGAGCAAGGCGTTTAGAGAAGGCTCTGGACACCCCCGCAAAGATCTTCCTCAAGTATGAGGGTGTCAGTCCGGCAGGTTCCCACAAGCCCAACACGGCAGTACCCCAAGCTTTCTACAACGCCCAAGAGGGTGTGAAGCGACTCACAACTGAGACGGGTGCGGGCCAGTGGGGATCCGCTCTAGCCTTCGCTACCGCCCAGTACGGACTCGACTGCGAGGTCTGGCAGGTCCGGGCCTCATACGACCAGAAGCCATACCGCAAAACGATGATGGAGATCTGGGGAGCGAACGTTCACCCCAGCCCCTCAAACCTGACCGAGGCTGGCCGTGCGATTCTGGCTACCGATCCCGGCAGCCCCGGCAGCCTCGGCATCGCCATCTCCGAAGCCGTGGAACAGGCCGGTCCTGACCCTGACACCCGTTATGCGCTCGGCAGCGTCCTGAACCACGTGCTGTTACACCAGACAATTATCGGTGAAGAGGCCCTGTTGCAATTGGCCAAGGTCGAGGAGACCCCCGACATCCTGGTCGGCTGCACCGGCGGAGGTTCCAACTTTGGTGGCCTATCCTTCCCCTTCCTACGTGAAAAATTGGCCGGCCGGATGAACCCGACCATCCGCTGCGTGGAACCTGCCTCGTGCCCCTCCCTAACACGCGGCGAATACCGCTACGACTTCGGCGACACCGGACAGTTGACTCCCCTCGTGAAGATGCACACCCTTGGTCACGGCTTCGTACCGGACCCCATCCACGCCGGGGGCCTGCGCTACCACGGCATGGCGCCCCTGGTAAGCCACATCTACGAACTTGGCCTGGTCGAGGCCGAGTCGATCCACCAGACCGAGTGCTTTGCTGCGGCCATCCAGTTTGCCAAGAGCGAGGGGATCGTGCCCGCACCAGAGCCCACCCACGCCATCGCAGCAGCAATCCGCGAGGCCCTGCGCTGCAAGGAGAGCGGTGAGGAGAAAGTCATCTTGACCGCACTCTGTGGCCACGGGCACCTAGACCTGGCCTCCTACGAGCAGTACTTGGCCGGCCAACTGGTCGACTACGACTATCCCGAAGAGAAGATCGCAGCCGCCATGGAGCAGGTTCCGGTCCTGGGCTGAAATACGTCGGTGAGGGGCCTGCAGGCCGGGTATCTGATCACGAGCTAACCATCAAGGTTGCGTGCCTCGTAACCAATAGTCGTTGAGTCACCGTGGCCGGTGTGGACCACTGTTTCTCCCGGCAAAACAAACAACTTGGTTTTGATGCTCTCAAGGAGCAATTCGTGGCTAGAGAACGAACGGCCGGTGGCACCCGGGCCACCTTTAAAGAGTGTGTCACCCGAAAAGACAGCACCTAGTGTCGGTGAGTAGAGGCAGCATCCGCCTGGCGAATGCCCCGGAGTGTGGAGGATCGAAAGGTTCTCCCCACCTACTGAGATTGCCTCTCCCTCCCTTAGTTGGTCATCGACGCGCCGGTCTGGATAAACGACATCCCACAACATTGAGTCCTCAGGATGGAGCCAGATTGGAGCATCGGCATCCTCAGCCAGTTCGGCCGCAGCATTTATGTGGTCATTGTGGCCGTGGGTGCAGAGCACCCCCAACACATTCCTTCCAGCCACTGCTTCGAGAATCGGGCGGTGGTCGTGGGCAGCGTCGACTACCACCACTTCCCGTTCATCTCCGATGACCCAGATGTTGTTATCGACAGGGAAGTCTTCACCGTCCAGTGAAAATACGCCGCTGGTTACAACGTGGGCAACCCTCAGGGTCACTCAACAGTAAGGAACACAGTGCTTTCCCCCTCCGGCGGAACACCACAATTCTTGCACCCGGAGAATTCGGGATCAAGTCATTCAGCTACCGGTCAGTCATCCCCTGCACCCGGGCGGCCCTGGCCGGGGGCGACAGTCCGGGCCAGGATACCCAGGGTGGCCCGTAGGTTGGTCTCACTGATCACCGGGAAGATGGCGTCAACGGCCGCCTCCCAGTCTGGGTGGACGTCGGTCCAGTCGTAGGTCGAGGTGACCAGGGTGCCCCCGTCGATCGGCTCCAGGTCGTAGCCGTAGACGTGGCCGATGGGCGGCTGCAGGTTGGCACTCTCGATGCCCCAGGCAATAGCCCGGTCAACCTCGAAGCGGGTGATAACCACCTCTACCTCGTACTCACCCAGGGGGAAGTCCTGCAGCGAGTCGCGGTCCATCTGTACGGTGAATCGGTCACCAACCGCCGACACCGGGTCGCCGTCAGCCGACATCAGCATCCCGGAGGCGTCAATCGATACGTGCCCGGCCGGACTGGCCAACACTTCGAAGATGGTTCCGGGTGATGCGCAGATCGCCCGTTGAACACAGATCTGTCGTTCGTCCATGGTCAAAGGTAGCCCCGCTGACCCTTCTCTGGAGAATCCGGTAGGCGTTTGACACTTCCCAGCGCCTACGGAAAACTCGAGTTGTCCATCTCGATGACGAGGTGGCGGGACGAATGGAATACCGACGATGGCCTGGAACCCTCAGGGTCACAACACGACTACAGAACGCAGTACCTCACCGCGCTCCATCTTCTCGAAGGCTGCCTCTACTTGGTCAAGGCTGATGGTTTCAGAAACAAAGCGATCAAGGTCAAGACGCCCCTGAAGGTAAAGGTCTATGAGCATCGGGAAGTCTCGGCTCGGCAGACAATCGCCGTACCAAGAGGACTTAAGTGTTCCCCCGCGGCCAAAAACTTCGATCATCGGCAGTTCTATCTTCGCCTCCGGGCTGGGGACACCCACGAGTACCACAGTTCCGGCCAAGTCCCTAGAGTAGAAAGCCTGTTCGTAAGTGGATGGCAGGCCGACCGCTTCGATTGCCACATCGACCCCATTGCCGCCCGTAATCGCTCGGATGGCCTCAACTGGATCCTCTTGTGAGGAATCGATGGTGTGAGTAGCACCAAACTCGCTAGCCAGTTTCAGCTTTCGGGAATCAACATCTACGGCGATGATCGTGTGCGCTCCAGCAAGACGCGATCCCTCGATCGCAGCGTTGCCGACTCCACCACATCCAAACACGGCTACCGAGTCACCGCGGCCCACCTGGGCGGTGTTCATCGCCGCTCCAAGACCAGCCATGACACCACACCCGATGAGACCAGCTGCCTCGGGCCTAGCAGCGGGATCGACCTTGGTGGCCTGACCGGCCGCCACCAAGGTCTTTTCGGCAAAGGCACCTATGCCCAGTGCCGGTGACAACGGTTGGCCTTCAAGGGTCATCTTTTGTGTCGCGTTGTATGTCTCGAAACAGTTCCAAGGCCTGCCACGCTGGCATGAACGGCACTGGCCACAGACCGCACGCCAGTTCAAGATCACGAAGTCGCCCGGGGTCACGTTGACTACCCCATCACCGATTTCCTCGACAATCCCGGCAGCCTCGTGGCCGAGCAGGAACGGGAACTCGTCGTTGATCGCACCTTCCCGGTAGTGGAGGTCGGTATGGCAGACACCGCAGGCCTGGATACGGACTAACACCTCACCTGGCTCGGGATCGGGAACTTCAATAGTCTCTATTGAGACAGGTTCCCCCTTGGCTCGGGCTATAACCGCCCTGACACTGTGTGGCATCCGGTGCCCTCCGATCTGTTCGAACGCGGGGACGCTAACACTGGCCCCACCAGTACGCGGCAGGTGTGGCCTGCTAGTACTTATTGAAAACCGCTCTGAGTGGTAACACCTCATCTGAGCGATCAGTCAGGCCACACTCTCCTTAGGCGGCGCCAGGTCTCTCCAATTGCCTCAGGAAGTACTCGCGTCTCAGCGGTCGTGGTGGTGAAGTTAGTGTCGCCCGACCACCGGGGAAGAACGTGCACGTGTACGTGCCCCTCAATTCCTGCACCTGCTGCTCGGCCAAGGTTAAGACCCACATTTACGCCCTCGGGTGAGAGGCCCTCCTCAAGTGCCGTAACAGCGGTCCGCACGGTCGTCCAGAGCTCGCCGTACTCCTCCTCAGTCAGGTCTCCAAGGGTTGCTGCGGATCTCTTAGGAAGCACAAGCATGTGGCCACTCGAATACGGGTAGGCGTTCATGAGCACAAAGCAAGAAGCACCTCGGTGCACGATGAATGACTCGTCATCTGGAATGTTGGCCTGCTCAATTGACTCGAAGAGTGACAGGCCGCCCTTACCTGAAACCGGCCCAGTGGAGTCCGTTTCAGTCAGGCCCTCTACATAGGACTGGCGCCAACCGGCCCAGAGATGTTCAAGGCCTCTCATGCCCGAGTGTCCACTTCTTCAGTCAGCCGCTCCAGAAATGCACCGAGTTGAAGATCGCGTTCAGGTGAATCGGTGCCCCTTGCGTTCTCCCCAACTGTTGCGTTGGCTACATCGTCGTCACCGACCACGACAACGTGGGGAATCTTGGCGACCTTGCCAGCCCGCACCCTCTTTCCAAGAGGTTCATCTGCTGGATCCACGGTCGCACGAAAACCTGATTCATTCAGGCGGGAAAGAACCAACTCGGCGTACTCCTGATGCTCAGCGGCCACAGGCAGGACTCTCACCTGCTCTGGCGCCAGCCATGCCGGAAGCGCACCAGCGAAGTGTTCGAGCAGCACACCGAAAAAGCGTTCTATTGAACCCATCAGCGCACGGTGGATCATCACAGGTTGGTGTCTTTCTCCGTCGGAGCCGACGTACTCAAGGCCGAAGCGTTCAGGCAGGTTGAAGTCCAACTGGATGGTCGACAACTGCCAGGGACGGCCAATCGAATCGGTCACGTCCACATCGATTTTGGGTCCGTAGAAGGCACCACCACCCTCATCAACTACATACGACAGTGCAGCGGTGTCAAGGGCGCTCCTGAGCCCATCAGTTGCCATCTCCCAAAGGTCATCATCACCTACGGCCTTCCCCCCGGGCCGCGTTGAAAGTTTGGCTTGGAAGTCTTCGAAACCGAATGCTCTCAGAACCGAAAGGGTGAAATCCAACAACGAAGCCAACTCGGCTGGAACTTGCTCGCGCATGCAAAAGATGTGGGCATCGTCTTGGGTGAAGCCACGGCTACGCATCAGACCATGGATTGCACCCGATAGTTCGTAGCGATATACAGCACCCAATTCGAAGTAGCGCAACGGAAGGTCCCGATAGCTGCGCTGGCTGCTGTCGAAGACCGTGACATGGAACGGGCAGTTCATCGGTTTCGGGTAGTAGGTGGCTCCATCCATCTCCATCGGTGGGTACATACTGTCCGCGTAGAAGTCGAGATGGCCGCTGGTCTCCCAAAGAATCGACTTGGCTATATGCGGGCTGAACACGAAGTCATACCCACCGACCTCGTGCCTCTCCCGGCTGTAGTCCTCGATGAGTTTGCGAACCAGAGCTCCTCTGGGATGCCAAACGGCCAGACCGGGCCCGAGTGACTCAGGCCACGAGACAAGGTCCAGATCTACAGCGAGCCTCCTGTGATCACGTTTTTCGGCCTCAAGGAGACGGTGGAGGTGGCCTGCCAGATCCTTCTTGGAAGCCCAAGCTGTTCCGTAGATGCGTTGGAGCATCGGCTGGCTCTCGTCACCACGCCAGTAGGCACCGGCCACCTTCTGAAGAGCAAAGTGGCCGAGCCGACCCGTTGACGGCACGTGTGGCCCCATGCACAGGTCTACAAAACCATCGCCAGTCCGGTAGTAGCTCAGTGATCCAGAGACGTCTGCACTAGCTTCACCACTCAGTTCGGTGGTGGCATCGCCGTTACTTACCTTTTCGATGATCTCACACTTGTAGGGATGTCCGGCGAACAGCTCCATAGCCTCAGCAGTGTTCGTTTCGTAACGCTCAAAAAGCTGATCCGATGCGACGATCTCTCGCATCCTGGAGTCGATAGCCTCAAGGTCTTCAGGGTTGAAAGTGGCTTTCTCGGGCAACAAGAAGTCGTAGTAGAAGCCGTGGTCGATCGGAGGCCCGATCGCGTAAGTCGCACCGGGCCAGAGATCGAGGACAGCTTGTGCGAGGACGTGTGCGGTGGAATGGCGGATTATGTACAGACCTTCATCACTGTCGGCCGTGACTATCGAGACCGCAGCCCCGTCGGGGAGAGGAACCGCTAGATCCCTTTCCACACCATTGACTATTGCGACAAGGGCCACCTTGGCGAGGCCCGGGCCGATGTCGAGTGCCAAATCAGCTCCGGTGGCACCATCGGGCAAGGTGCGCTGTGAACCGTCGGGAAGCGAAAGAGTGATGTTTGCCATACCGGTCAGAGGCTACCGATCCCCACCACTCCGACCTGACGCTTTTGTCCCCCGGTCAGAGACGTCCACACCAAGCAGCCGGGCCGCTTGCCTCACTCCTCGCCCCTCAGTGGCCGCTTCATCGATAGCCGCCACGGCCATCCGGACGTCAAGATCATTGTCGAGGGCCTTGCGGACAGCCTCCAATGAATGGTTGCCATCCCCGCTGGAGGCAAGCCGCCACCGATCAAGCCTCTCTTCAGCGGTTAACAAAATGTCTGGCTCCCAATCCCATGAAGTTCGATAGTGGTTTACGAGGAGGCTCAGGCGCAAGGCCATCGGATCCACACGAGCCAACAGGTCCGAGACAAACACCAAGTTGTCCAATGACTTGGACATCTTCATGCCCTGATTGCGAACCATGGCCTGATGCATCCAGTGCCGCGACAGGGACTCCCCGGTCACAGCTGAGGCCATAGCCGACGAACAGTCATGGTGAGGATGGATCAAATCGCTACCCCCACCGTGCAAGTCGACCGTCGGGCCTAGCTGGGTGACGGCCATCGCAGCACACTCCACGTGCCAGCCAGGGCGTCCACGTCCCCATGGCGCGTCCCATGCTGGCTCATCAACAGCCGACGACTTCCACAGGACCGGGTCGAGAGGGTTGTGCTTTCGGGAATCCTCAAGATCTTCTCCCATCTCCTCTCCCCGGAACCGCATCTCAATCTCTGACAGATGACTCAGCGATCCGAACACCTCGGAGCTCGTCACATCAAAGAACACGGCATCACCCGACCGATAGGCCAACCCCCCGTCGAGTAGTTCGTGAATGAAGCTACGGATCGCAGGAATTGCTCCACTAGCCCTCGGCTCGGCCCAGGGAACCAAATTGCCCAATGCCGCCATGTCCTCGTCAAAGCGCCGGGTTTCACCAAAGGCAAGGTCAAGGTGGTGGATGCCCCTCTGTCGAGATGCTGCCAACATGTCATCATCCACATCGGTGATATTACGTACGTAGCGAACAAGATGACCCCGGTCGATCAGTCGACGCTGAAGAACATCGAACGTGACATAGGTACACGCGTGCCCGAGGTGGGTAGCGTCATACGGAGTTATCCCACAGGTGTAGAGGCTGACCATCTGACCGGGCCGGAAAGGCACGATCTCACCTCGGGCTGTGTCATACAACCTCATGGGTGATCTGGAATCGGACTCCACGGATTCGCCTACTAGAACCAGCTGAGATGCGCCCGATGTCGCTTTGACCTACTGCCACCGTGATGTGATAGCAGTCGTTGATCTATGACAGCGGCACCATGAACGCCTTGGTCGTCATCGCATGCCTCCACCGCCTGGCAACTATTCCTAGAACCAAGGACCGCTCCATATCCGGCCATTGCTAGACGAACGACAATTGCCCTACCCACTGGACCAGTTCTGCCAAGAACATGCATCTCCATGGCACCAGCCTAGGAGATGTGCGAAATCTGCCATCTCGTCCGAACGTCAACTCGGGCAGTACGGTTCAACTGGACACGGTCTCGTGGACAACCATGCTTTTTGTCGTAGGAGGCGTTATGGGGATTCTGGATGGCAAACGAGTGCTCATCACCGGAGTGCTAACTGACGCCTCGATTGCCTTTTCGGTGGCGAAGTTGGCCCAGGAGGAGGGAGCAGAGTTGATCCTTACCGGAGCAGGACGGGGCCTAAGCCTGACCAAGCGCACGGCCCGGAAACTAACCCTTGAGCCGGAGGTTTTGGAGTTCGATGTGACCTCCGCTGAACAAGCGAGAGCGCTTAGAGAGCACCTGTCTACCCACTGGGGTCACGTCGACGGCGCACTCCACGCCATTGGCTTCGCACCAGATGTCTGCCTCGGAGAGGACTTCATGGCACCCAGCTGGGACGATGTAGCCGTGGCAATGCAGATCTCGGCCTACTCGCTTAAGACCCTTGCAGAGGTAGTCGCCCCCCTAATGGGCAAAGGTGGTTCGATAGTTGGGCTGGACTTCGATGCCCGCTACGCCTGGCCGGCGTACAACTGGATGGGTGTAGCAAAAGCCGCCCTTGAATCCGCATCCCGCTACCTGGCCCGCACCCTTGGTCCAAATGGGATCAGGGTGAACCTTGTTGCTGCAGGTCCAATCAGAACCATGGCAGCAAAGAGCATCCCGGGCTTTGGGGAATTCGAAGACGCATGGGAGGGACGTTCACCGCTCGGCTGGGATGTCAACGATCCTGAACCAACTGCAAAGGCCTGTGTAGCTCTGCTTTCTAACTGGTTCCCTGCAACAACAGGCGAAATGGTGCACGTCGACGGCGGATACCATGCCGTAGGCGCCTGACTACGTCCTGCTCACCATTTCCGGTGGTTAGCCGGACACTCCATCAGCCAGTGACTCTCTTGCAATGCGCATAGGCAAGTGGGTAGGGGTTGACCGGGTTTCCCCTACCTCCCGGGTGGTATTCGAGGTGCAGCAGGTTGGCGTCGGCATTTCCGTCCGATCCAACGAAT
>PBSS01000045.1 GCA_002726315.1 Acidimicrobiaceae bacterium | reverse complement strand
CTGCTCCGACTACGACGACGGCTGCTCCGACTACGACGACGGCTGCTCCGACTACGACGACGGCTGCTCCGACTACGACGACGGCTGCTCCGACTACGACGACGGCTGCCTCCGTGGCGGTCCCAGGTGATCCATCGGGGATCTGGGAGATCGATACAGCAATCGGTGACTACGGTGACTTCACGAGCACCTTCGTGGGTTTCCGGGTTGGCGAGGAGTTGGGGCGTGGGATCGGAAGTACTACAGCTGTCGGGCGAACACCCCAGGTGGCAGGCACAGTTGAGCTGGATGGCACGGTCATCATTGCCGCCGAGATCACTGCAGACCTGCGCGGCCTCCGAACCGATCGCTCCTTTCGCGACTCGAAGGTACAAGAGGCCCTGAACACTGACTCCCACCCGGAGGCCATTTTTATCCTGGACGGACCCGTGGACCTAGGTGACGTCAGTACGTCAGCGGAGGTTTCGGTTCCCGGAACACTTTCGGTCAATGGGATCAATCAGTCGGTGAACGTGGAATTGTCTGCCGATCTGGTGGGAGATGTGCTGGCCGTGGTGGGAACATTCGATGTCATCTTTGCTGACTATGGTGTGGAGGTCCCTTCTGCTTCAATTGTGATTGCCGTTGAGGACCATGGAGTAGTTGAGGTCCAGCTCTTCTTAACCCGCTGATAACAACGGGCGCGAGGAGACCGTTTGCCAGAGATCTCTGTTTCAGGCGAGAATGGCTGGCTAGTCAGGAAACTGTCAGTTGTTGATGAGTTCTATTGAGGAGGGAGATGCATGGTTGCCGATCCGTCGGAACGACTTCTGGAAGCCATCGACGCGCTTGAGGATCTTGCGCGGTCGAGCACCCCGGCTCAAGCCTCGGAGAACTTTGACCCACTGGTTCTGCAGACATTTTGGCGTGAGTGGCCACACGCCAGCGTTTGGGCCGGAACCCTCTGGCGCAACCTGAACAAGGATCTGGACCAACCAGCGAGGGAGCGCAGTGACCCGGAGCTAGACGAGGTTGGAGGTACCGGCTGATGGTCGCCGTATCTGAGGTGATGACTACAGGGGTGGCGACCCTTGAGCCCGATGCCACGATGTCCGATGCAGCCAAGACAATGGTCAAGGGCGGCTTTGGGTCCGTGGTTGTGATGCTGGGGCAGATGGTCTTGGGGATCCTTACAGAGCGTGACGTTTTGAGGGCTGCAGCCGGTGAGCCGAACCTCTCAGCATGTTCTGTTGAGGAGTGGATGACGGCTGAGCCGGACACTGCCGGACCCGAACTCGACACCGAGGAGGCAGCGACTCTCATGCTCAGCCGAGGATTCAGACACCTTCCAATCGTCGACTCCACCGGCCTGGTAGGCATGGTCAGCCTGAGAGACGTCCTGAGTGCACGGATCGGCCGGCGCTGAGCGGAACCGGGCAATAGATGCAACAGAGGTGAGCTCACCGACCCGTGCAGTCCTATCGTTCCAGCAAGAAACGGGACAACTGCGGTGAATGACGAAATTCAGGCCAATGCCCAGAGGGTTGCTGCAGGAACTGCATCCATCGTTGTCTACGGAGCCGTCCGGGTGCTCATCCGTTTTGTCCTCTGGCCCTATTTCCGACTGCGTGAGACGGGCCGACACAACATTCCATCTTCTGGACCGGTGATCTTGGCTCCCGTCCATCGCTCCAATTTGGACTCCCTGCTGCTGGCTCCCATGGCTGGGCGACAGTTCCGCTCACTGGCAAAGGAAAGCCTGTTCAAGGTCAGGTCGTTCGCGTGGCTGCTTGCTGCCCTCGGGGCGTTTCCCGTCAGGAGGGGAAGTGCCGACAGGGAGTCGATCAGGGCAGCGCGCTCACTCCTAGATGGTGGTGCTCTCCTGCTCGTCTTCCCTGAAGGTGGCCGTCAGGCCGGTGACCACATAGCGGGCCTCTTTGACGGTACCGCCTATCTGGCTGCGAAGACGGGCGCCTCCGTGGTTCCTGTCGGAATATCTGGAACCGAAGAGGCCATGCCTATGGGATCTAGGCTCCCCAGGCCGGTAAGGGTCTGTGTTGCGATAGGGCGACCGATCCCACCACCCGATGGGCGGGCCCCACGAAGTGCTCTGAGAGAATGGACGGCAGCCCTCACGGTGGGCTTGCAGGAGGCTCAGGACACCGCCGTATCAATGGGCTGAGACTCTGGAGTCCCGGGTGGGGTTTGGTGCACTAGTCGTGAAAGGGTGCCTCTGTGGATCGTCGGACCAGAGTCGGCAAAACAGCAGCAGTGACCGCCGTGACCCTGATGGCGTTCGGCCCGAGCATCATGAAATCTTCCGACTTGCCCGCAATGACGTTTGTGCTCTGGCGCCTCCTGTTTGGTGCTCTCGGCTATGCCATCGTGCTGATAGCCACCAGACGCGACTTCGGCTGGCTGGAACTTCGACGCTCGGCTCTGGGAGGCTTCATTTTCGGAGTGACCCTGGTGTTCTTCTTCGCCGCAATGAAACGTACAAGTGCAGCCAACGCGGTTGTGATCAGCGCGCTGCAGCCGGTCATCCTTTTGGGTGTAGCCGGGCGCCTCTTCGGTGAGAGGCCACCTCGCTCTCTCTACGGTTGGTCGACAGTGTCGATCGGAGGCGTTGCCTTGGCTATGTACGCCTCCGACGGTTCCGGGGTGGCTAGTCGGTCAGGTGACCTTCTAGCCGTAGCATCAATGCTCCTCTTCTCCCTCTACTACGTGGTCAGCAAGAGAGTCCGTTCAGAGTTGGACTCAGTCTCGTATCAACTGGGCCTCACCCTGGTGGCCGCCCTGACGATCGTTCCCATAGCCCTTGTGGCTGGCCACCCGATCACACCTCCGAGTGGGGCCGACTGGTGGCCCGTAGTCCTAATGGCAGTTCTACCCGGAACGGGTCACTTGTTGACCAACTATGCCCACGCTCACGTGTCGCTCTCGGTAATGGGCCTCATTGGTCTGCTTTTCACCGCAATCGCACCGCTCTATGCTTGGTGGTTGGTAGGTGAGCAGATAGTTGCTCTACAGGCGATTGGCATGACCGTTGTGGTGGCAGCGCTGGCGGTGGTCGTCACCAGGCCCGCCGAACCCATGTCCAGCTGAGGACACTGGCCGGGCTGGGTTTAGGCTGCGAGGCGATCGGCGGTTTTCAGGAAACTCAGAATCCATGCCGCCACGTCGGTGCTGTCAGTGCTCTGGTTGAGGGTCCTCATTGCATCCTCAAAGACTTCCGCCCGGTACAGCTCCGATCGACCCCTGTAGATGTCGGCGGCGAAATCCGGTGAGAATTCAGGGTGTCCCTGTATGCCCAGAATGTGGTCGTCAACCGTGAAGGCGGCAATTGGGCAGTGGTTCGTGTACGCCACCAGCGTCGCACCTTCTGGGAGGGCGGTGACCTGGTCACTGTGGCTGTAGGTGATGTCGAACTGCTGGCGTTTGGGGATCATCCACGAGTGGTTGCCCACTACCTCTGCCCGGTGGATCCCAATTCCCCAGCCATCCTCGGCCATCTTGACTTCACCCCCGAGTGCCTGGGCGATCACCTGGTGACCAAAGCAGATCCCTACCATCGGTGCTCTTGCCTCATACAGCCTTGCTACTAGGTCAAGGAGGCCCGTTAGCCAGGGCTCTTCGTCGTAGGCCGCTGTCCTGGCCCCGGAGATCAGCCAACCATCCTGTTCGCCTGGTTCGGTAGGCAACTGGCCTGCTACGACGTCGTAACCAGTGAGTTCGACGGCAGGTTCCACCATCCCCAACAAGTCGCTGTAGAGGTCCAAGTAGCCACCAAAGCGTTCAGCCCGGTCGCCACCAACCTCATCACAGCGGAGAAGTCCGATGCGCATGGTCAGTATTGGACCCTGTCTGGGGCCATGGGTTTAGATAACTCGACAAGGCGGCCCTGTTTACGTTTGTCCATGCCGGGTAGAGGATAGGGCTCCCAGTGCAGCGAGACTGCACCGATGAATAAGGGCCTTGCCTACGCACTTTGTGCATACACGATCTGGGGATTTTCCCCGGTGTTCTGGAAGGGCTTGTCATCTGTGCCATCGCTGAACGTGTTGGGCCACCGGGCACTCTGGACCTTCGTGATGCTGGTAGTGGTGCACCTCGCCCGGAACTCGTGGCGAGATGTCATCGCAGCCATGTCGTCCCCAAGGACAGTGGCCCTTGAAGTGGTGGCTGCAGCGCTACTCGGCACCAACTGGCTGACATGGGTTTGGGCCATGAACACAGACAGGGTGTTGGAAGGCAGCCTTGGGTATTTTATCAACCCACTGGTCAGCGTGTTCCTGGGTGTCGTGTTCCTGGGGGAATCCTTGCGCCGGGTGCAGTGGGTCGCCATTGGGTTGGCTGCCATGGGAGTGGTCTGGCTGACAGTTGACATCGGCAGCCTCCCTTGGGTGTCGTTGGTACTGGGGTTTACCTTCGGCTTCTACGGCCTGCTCAAGAAGAAGATCGACAGTCCTCCGCTGGTGAGCACGGCCATGGAGGTGTTGGTGATGATCCTCCCAGCACTGGTGTTCTTGGCAGTCCGGACCACTGACGGCGTCGGTGCCGTGGGACCGTCGAATCCGGCGATGGTCGCAATGCTGATTGCAAGTGGGGTGGTCACAGGGATACCACTGCTTCTCTTTGCTGGAGCGGCACGTCGGATACCGCTTAGCCTGATCGGGATAATTCAGTACCTGGCACCCACACTGAATTTCCTGCTTGGAGTGGTTGTCTACGGAGAATTGTTCGACAGAGGCCGCTTGGTCGGATTCGCCCTGATCTGGACGGCAGTTGCGGTTTTCGCTATCGATGGCTGGGGATCTGCTCACAAGTCGTGGTACCGCAGATCTTCGCATCTAGGGGCAGCCCCTGGCTGAGGGATTTCAGTCGTCAGTTGAGGCGAGTACCTCGGCTGCAAAGTCTGCAGCCTCGGTTTCGAGGCGTCGGCGGTTCAGGGAACGGGCAGCCACAACGTCGGCTCCATGTCCCTGGAGGAGTTTGGTGAATTTCTCGGCGGCGCTTCCAGGGTTGAAGGCATGAGTCATGAAGGCAACTACGCGCTTGTTCCAGAGTTTTGGGATATTACGAACCTTCATGGCGTCCCCGGGTTTGTGGCCAAAGAGGATCAGGCCATCCACCCAGGTTCCCACGAAAACCAGGTCGGCCTCGGCCAACTCAGCCATATCGATGTTGGTTGTAGGGCGCACGGCTACAGCGGTTCCGGCTGCTTCGGCGACACCCCCGATCAACTCGGCAGCTCGCTTTGTGTTGCCGGTACGGCTCTGGTGGATGACTACGACTTTCAACTTGTCTGATACTCCGTTCGATGATTCTGCTGTCGCAAACAATTCCTACCATCTGCTACAGGGACTTGCACGGTTCTGCCCGTGTCTCCGAGTGTCAGTGAGTCCAGGTAGCCATGTCAAGACAGGTCAAGGTCAAGCAGGTGTGCCTCGATGTCCTTACGTGCCATTCCCATTTCCATCATTCCGGTCATGAGGATGGACAGGTAACGGGGGGCCGGCGGCGCTATCGGAGGTGGCTCGGTGGAAGCAAGAGTCACTGCTGGGATGCCATCAAGGGGTGGGAGTGCCAGCAGGCAATCAATAGTGCCGTCCAGCACCCTGATTGAGTTACCCGATTCAGGTAGTCGATCCGGCATCTTGACCGCTTCGACAGGGAGGCGGTTCTCCTGGCTGACTATGTCGGCCAGCTGTGGCACGGTTACCAACCATGCACGCCCGACTGGAGTGAGGCGTCCTTTTGGTAGGGGTTCGATGGGACAAAAACAGCTACCTCCACCCCATCTCTGCGAGTTGCCGCCGAACCTGACCGGGTGGGGCACTTCCACCCGGCGGTCTGTTACGGGTGGTCGCGGGTCCACAGCCCCTCGGTGCGATCCCCATGGTTCATCATCTCCACAACCGGTCAGATAGGCGAGGAGCCGGGCCTCTTGAAGGTTTGACCCGTAGGCCACGTACCAGACTTCGTCGAGAGCTTCACCTGGCATCAGGTCAGGAGATCGGTGACCGCTGCCGATACTGGATCATCATCGATCACGGGTTCGGCAGCCATCCCACCCACCCAGGTAAGGCTGATGAAGCCTTCCATCACGGCGCCCCCATCGGTGTCAGACGGCAAGACAGAGGGCTCTCCCCAGGACATGGAAATGTGGTAGCTGCCCTCGTGCCCCGGCTTGGGCTCTAGCACCGCCGTTGACATCGTGCGCGGTGGCAGACTGCCGATTCTCGTTTGTTTCCAGCCGGACATCTCTTCTAGGGGGAGGTTCGGAACGTTGATGTTTAGCACTGAGGGCACATCTGGAGGGTCGGCGATCACCGCGCCGACAGCAGCACGTGCAACCTCGGCTGCTGATTGCCAGACCTGATGGTCCAGGTCCTCGCCGGTCCCCTGGCCCTCGACACCCCACTGTGTGACAGCTTGGCTAACAGCGATGCCCGTGATGCCGCCATTCCTTGCAGTTAGTGCGGCACCAATGGTGCCGGAGTGGTAGACCGATCGACCTACGTTCATGCCCGGGTTGATTCCTGCCACGACGATGTCGAATGGATCACCAAATACCCCCAGTCGGCTGTAGAGGACGCATAATCCCGGTGGGCCGCTGACGGACCAGGCCGCCTCTATCCCGTCGACCCGGGCCTCGTGAACCTCAGGACGGATCAGGTGGACGGGTCCAAACGCCGCCCCGGCACCCGAGAACTCCGTATCGGGTGCCACGATCGTGACATCACCGTGACCAAGCAAGGCCCTGGCGAGAACATGTAGCCCGACAGAGTCGATGCCGTCGTCGTTGGTTACCAGGATGCGCATGGGCTGCGACCGTAGCGGCGCCAGATGAGTCAGGTGGTAGCGGCGAGCTCTCAGTTGCCCAGTCGTGAATTCAACTTCTCCCATTCGGACATGAGCAAGGCAGCTCGGTCCTTAGCTTCCTCATGGGCTACAACTGCGGCAGCTGCACGTTCTGGATCCTTGTAGAGGTCAGGGTCCGCAAGGTGCTTCTGGGCTGCCACGACGGTGGCCTCAGCGGTCTCCCAGTCGCGTTCAGCCCTGGCGAGGCGCTTTCTGATGCCCGAAATGGGATCCTTGGAGCGCTGCTTCTTAGGGCTATTACTCGGCTTCGACTGAGTACCGCTGGCAGGGTCCTCCCAAGATTTTGTCGGTGCTGCCGTCTGGATGGGGTAGAGGACATGGTCGGGTACCCCCGTGTGCCATACCGCCCGTCCAGACCTGACCTCAACGAGCTTGTCTGCGACCGAACGGATCAGGTGCCGGTCATGGGTGATGAGAACTACCGTGCCGGGGTAGGCACTGAGGGCGTCCTCCAGGACGTCACAGCTTGGAAGGTCCAGATGGTTCGTGGGCTCATCCAGGATCAACAGGTTCACAGGGACGGCGAGTGTCTTGGCAAGCGCCAGACGGGTCTGTTCACCACCCGACAGGTCACCGATTAGGCGGTCGACAGCGTCGCCACGGAACCCGAAGGAGGCTAAGTAGGAGCGGGGGTTGCGCCCATCGGTACCGACCCCTGGAACAGTCCTGAACTCGTCGAGTACCGTCCGTCCTTCGTCAAGGATCTCGGCCTGAAGCTGGTCGAAGTACGACAGGTCCACGTTAGTTCCTCTTGAGACCTTCCCTCTGAGAGGGTCCAGGCCTCCTGTCAGGAGCTTTACGAGGGTGGTCTTGCCTGCACCGTTCGGTCCGACAAGGGCCAGCACGTCGCCCCGCTCAACGGTGAAGGAGACATCTTCGAGCACCACGTCGTCACCTTGTTCGGTTCGATATCCGGCAGTCACGTTCTCCAGTTCGGCGACTATTCGTGATGACCTTCGAGGAGGTGGAAATCCGAACCGAGATGAGGGGATGTCAGGTTCGTCCACAACGATCCTCTCCAACTTCTGGAGGGCCTTCACACGGCTCTGCACCTGTCGGGCTTTCGTGGCCTTGTACCGAAACCGCTCGATGAACTGTTCTACATGGGCTACTTGGCGCGACTGTTGAGTGGCGGCAGCCCGCTGAGCGTCTAGTCGCTCCTCTCGGGCTACCACGAAGTCGGCGAAGCCACCGATGTACTCGGTTACCCGAGATCCCGAGAGTTCCAGGATCTTGTTGGCGACAGCATCGATGAAGTCACGGTCGTGGCTTACGAACAGCAGACCACCTTTCCAGTTGGCCAACTGCTGTTCCAGCCACGCGACGCTGTCGACGTCAAGATGGTTGGTCGGCTCATCCATTACCAAAAGGTCTGGGGCTGACAACAGGAGTCTCGCCAGTGCCACCCTCATACGCCACCCACCGGACATCTCGCCCATGGGCCGGTCGTGGTCCTCCGGGTCGAAGCCGAGACCGGCCAGGATCCGGTGAGCCTCGGCTTCGACGGCATAGCCACCGATCTGTTCGAACCGGGACTGGGCGTCACCGAAGTCCGCGAGGATTCGTTCCTGCTCTGCTCCGGCCGCTGAGCCCAACTGCTGGCCCAGATCCTGTATTCGGTGCGCTAGGACCGTTACCTGTTCGGCGCCCAGCATGACCTGTTCGAATACGCTTCGGCCCGTTTCTGTTGGCAGTTCCTGAGGTAGGTAGCCGATTCGGAGGCCCTTTGGACGGTGTACTTCACCGGTGTCAGCGTCTTGTATGCCAACTAGGAGTTCCAGCAGGGTTGTCTTCCCAGTGCCGTTCCCACCTATCAGGGCGACCCGTTGACCTGACCCCAACTGGAGCGAGACATTGAGGAACAGAGTCCTTGGTCCAAATGATCGGGACAGACCTGAGGCGGTGAGCACGGCGGCGAGGGTACCGCTGGATGCGGTCAGGCTGTTGGTGGGTCCCAGCGGAGCACAGCTGCAGCAGATGACATGCCCGCTCCGAAGCCGACCATCAGGATCAGGTCCCCAGGGGTGATCCGGTCCTTGTCGAGGGCATCCACAAGGGCTAGTGGGATCGAAGCTGCAGAGGTGTTTCCAGTGCGGTCAAGAACAATCGCTGTCTTCTCCATGGGTATCTCAAGGCGTTTCAGGGAGGCTTCGATGATCCTGACGTTGGCCTGGTGGGGGACCACGATCGAAATTTCATCGGGGGCTACTTCTGCTCGGGTCATAGCATTCTGGGCAGAGTTTGTCATCGCCATGACCGCCCTCCTAAAGACCTCCTTTCCGTGCATGACGATGGTTCCTCCATGGTCGCAGTAGAGGATGCTTGCAGCTGAGCCATCTGACATGAGGTCCCACCCCAGAAGGGAAGGTTGACCACTCGTGCGTTCTAGGACGACTGCGCCTGCACCGTCACCGAAAAGGACGCAGGTAGCGCGATCGGTCCAGTCCACAATGCCGCTGAGGGCGTCGCTGCCTATGAGCAAAATACGCTCCATGCCGCCGTCCATGAACTGCATTGCTGTGACAAGCCCGTAGACGAAGCCTGAGCATGCGGCGTTCATGTCCATGGCCCCACAGGAGAGGCCTAACTCGTGTTGTATGACCGAAGCACTGGCTGGGAGCCGCTGGCCGGGAGTCGTGGTCGTCAGCAACAAGAGGTCGATCTGGTCAGGGGCCAGGCCGGCCATTTCCATTGCCGCACGTCCGGCAACGGCTGACATCTCTGTCACCTTGCCGTCGACATGGCGGCTACTGATGCCACTCCTGGCCTTGATCCACTCATCAGAGGTGTCAACCATCTTTGAGAGGTCATCGTTGGTGAGAACCCGTTCGGGCAGGTTCACTGCCCATCCTGTTATGCGGCCGTAGGACATGTTGGATGCTCCAAGTGGTGGCGTGAGAAGGCCGGCCGGCCCGTCATAACGCTAGTGGTCTCACGGAGTGCACGTGTGTGCTTGAACCCGGTCCGGGCTGACCGGAACTCTGCCGGTAGGGTCGCCGCCCATGTCCCACGTGTCGACTGGATCGGATTCAGGCCCGATCTGTGACCACCAACTGGCTGGCATGCTCGCCCACCAGGTTGGCCGACTGCTGGTCGATGTGCGACAAAAGGCATGGTCAGAGAGATGCCCGCAGCATCAGCTGAGAGAGATGGGCGACCGGGCGGCTCACGACTATTTGGTGGATTGTCTGGCACGAATGCGTCCCGACGACGCCGTGCTGTCCGAGGAGGGTGATGACGACGGACGGAGGCTCTTAGCGGAGCGTGTGTGGATACTGGATCCTTTGGACGGAACAAGGGACTACGGGGTGCCCGGCAGCGTTGAATGGGCCGTGCACGTGGCGTTGGTCGTTAACGGTGTTCCCGAGGCGGCTGCTGTCGATCTTCCCGCTGTGGGCAGGCTTTACGGAACGCTCCAGGAGCCTGTAGCCAAAGGGTGGAACAAGCGACGTGACAGGCCAGTCGTTGTAACCAGCCGATCACAGTGGGGTGAGGCCGAGCATGTAGCTGCTGCGATCGGTGGTGTCGTCCACTCATGCGGGTCAGCCGGGGTGAAGGCAATGGCCGTCGTTGAGGGGACAGCCGATGTGTACGTACACCCTTCAGGTCTATACGAATGGGATGTTTGCGCCCCGGCAGCGGTGGCAGCGGCAGCTGGTCTTGACGTCTCAGACATGAACGGTTCGGATCTCTCCTACAACAAGGTCCGGCCGGTAGTTCCCGGCCTGCTGATAAGCAGGCCGGAGTTCACCAGCAGGGTCCGCGCTTCCTTGGCCAGGTAGTCGATACCGACTAGGCGTGCCGGCCCCGGGTGGAGGCGGTAGTGTAACGGCGTCCCGTGGCGAGGCGAAGCCGGTGTGAATCCGGCACTGTCCCGCAACTGTGTTCCTGCCCCGAAAGGGGTGGGTGAGTCAGGCCGACCGGCCATGGGATTCTCGACAACGGCTCTCGAGGAAGAGCGGTCATCGGGCAGGGATTCCTGTCTGCGCCCGTTCGTTCGGCAGACAGGAGAAACCAATTAAGAGCACACCCATCGGGACTTTCGGTCGCCTCTGCCCTCTGGTCTTGCTGGCCGCGTTGGCATTTTCCTCAGCGTCATGTGGATCCGCTGACAGCGGGGGGCAGTTCGCTGCGTCAGGGATAGCCATGACGACGGCTCTACCGATAACGCTAGCGACACCTGCCGAACCAGTGGCGATCATTTCTCTGTCTTCGACTGCTACCGAGATCCTTTATGCAATTGGGGCGGGGGACCAGGTCGTAGCCGTGGACAACATGTCCAACTATCCGGCCGAAGCACCTGTCACCGAACTCTCGGGTTTTACACCCAACTTGGAGGCCATCGCCGGTTACGAACCAGACCTTGTCGTCATCTCTTACGACCCGGGTGATCTAGTCGAGGGCCTCCAAGCCCTTGAGATTCCGACCGTAATGCAGAGGGCCGCCAGCTCGATCGACGACACCTACTCGCAGATAGCCGAACTGGGGACACTCACTGGCCACGCAGTCGAGGCCGAGGCTCTGAACGCATCAATCAAGGAAGAACTGGCAGCCTTGGCCGACGACTCCGTCGGCACCGGTATGACCTACTTCCATGAGATCGACAACACGCTCTATTCAGCTACCTCGTCTACGTTCGTAGGCCAGCTCTACGCCCTGCTGGGCCTTGAAAACATTGCCGATCCAGCTGACAAGGCTGGCTTTGGTTGGCCACAGTTGTCAGCCGAGTTCATCTTGGAAGAAGATCCGGACATCATCTTCCTCTCTGATGCCGCATGGGGAGAGTCGGCCGAGACCGTGGCTGCTCGCCAGGGCTGGGGTGCTCTGACAGCCGTTGTTGAAGGTCACGTTGTCCCAGTTGATCAGGACACGTCAGCTCGATGGGGACCACGGGTGGTCAGCTTTGTCAAGTCCGTCAGGACTGCGATCGAGGGGTTCTAAGGTTGTGATGTCCTAATGGGTGTCGACCGTCACCCCGGTGCGCTGTGAGTCTTGGGCCGGCACGGCTCCGTGTGTGGTGGTTGGCCTCCGGCGGCTTGGCTGTCCTTGCAGCCAGCCTCGCTGGCCTGGTCCTCGGCCCAGCTGACTTGGGTCTGGGGGAGGTGTTGGCTGAGATGGCCAACCGGCTGCCGCTCGTCGAGGTGGACTCGGGCTTAGGTGAGCGGCAGCAGGCGATCATCTGGGAGATCCGTCTGCCCAGAGTGGTGCTCGGTCTCCTGGTTGGGGCCATGCTGGCCACTGCGGGAGGGGCATATCAGGGAGTTTTTCGCAACCCCCTCGCTGATCCCTATCTTCTGGGAGTGGCAGCCGGCGCCGGCTTCGGGGTCACGCTAGCGATCGTCTCGGGTGCCGGTGACGGAGTCGGCATCTTGGACCCGGTGCCGCTTTCGGCCTTCGCTGGGGCCTTGGCTGCAGTTACCCTCACTTACCTGGTTGGAGCAACCGGTAGTCGCCTGGACCCGGTTACGAGCCTTGTGCTTTCGGGTGTGGCTGTCGCGAGCTTCTTCACCGCTCTGCAGACCTTCATCCAACAACGTGAGTCCGAGACGATCAGACAGGTCTACTTCTTTGTCTTGGGGCAGTTGCGTACCGCCGGATGGAACGATGTGGCCTTACTCGCCCCCTACACAGGTGTGTGTCTCACCGTCATCCTCTTGGTGAGACACCGCTTGGACGCACTAGGGGTAGGTGACGAAGAGGCAGGATCGCTCGGCTTGGATGTAAAGAGGATGCGTCTGACGACAGTGGTCGCAGCCTCGCTGGGAACCGCTGCAGCCGTGTCGGTCAGTGGACTGATCGGGTTCGTCGGAATAATCGTTCCACACACGGTGCGACTCTTGTTTGGAACCAGCTATCGGGTGATCCTCCCGTTGACCGTCCTTTTCGGTGGAGCGTTCCTTGTGCTTGCCGACATCGTGGCCCGCCTCGTTGTTCAACCGGCCGAACTACCGATCGGTGTGGTCACCGCATTTCTGGGCGCACCCTTCTTCGTACTGGTGCTTCGAATGGCTAGGAGAACCAGGTGACAGCGATTTCATGCAAGTCAGTCACCGTCTCCTTCGATGGGTTCGAGGTATTGAATGGAGTCGACCTGGACGTGCCCTCCGGAGGGTGGGTCACCGTTGTTGGCCCGAATGGGGCTGGCAAGAGCACCCTCCTGCGTGCTATTGCTGGAACCCTGGCGGCGGGCGGTGAGATCCTCCTAGACGATCGCCCCATCCGCTCTCTGGCACGGCGAGAGAGAGCGAGGCTAGTGGCGTTCGTGCCACAGGAACCGGTGATCCCGACTGGCATGAGGGTTCTCGACTACGTGCTGCTGGGTCGCATCTCCCACCTTGGGTTCTTTGAGATTGAAGGCAGGGATGATGTGGAGGTAGCGATGTCAGCACTACGCGACCTAGATGCGGTTCAGCTTGCTGATCGGACAGCTGACACTCTGTCAGGAGGTGAGCGTCAGCGAGCAGTGATAGCGAGAGCCCTTGCCCAGGAGTCCCCAGTTCTCCTGCTGGACGAGCCCACCACTGCCCTCGACATCGGCCACCAACAGGAGGTGTTGGACCTGATTGACGGACTCAGGTCCGAGCGAAACCTGACTGTCCTGGCCACGATGCACGACTTGACCCTTGCTGGCCAGTATGCCGGCTTACTTGTCATGCTACACGATGGCGTAGTTGCGGCGTGTGGCCCTGCATCTGAGGTGCTGACGGGTGAGACCGTGTCCCGCTACTACGGGGTCAGGGCCAGGGTCATCGACGACGAGGCGGGCCCGATCGTGGTACCCGTCAGGAGGCAGTGCTGACCCATCCAGAGGAAGATCAGCCCAGTCAAGCTCTCAGTCAGAGGGCGTGATCAGGCCATAGTGACCGTCGAAGCGGCGGTACACGACCTGGCCCCGATTAGAGCCGGGGTCAGCGAAGAACACAAATGGCTCGTCACTCTCGTCCAGTAGCACCTTGGCGTCGTTAAGAGGCAGATGGTTCAGAACCAGACGTCCAGCGGTTATCGGTGGCCTCGTGTTGCCGGGGAGTTCCTCGTCAGCAACCTCGGGTACCACGCAGATCTTCCGCAGGTCGTTGTGGTAGACGACTCGGTCAATGTCGTGGTCGGCATCTAAGAACAAGAAGAAGTCGTGGTCCAGTTGCTCCATCTCGTCGGCTGCCTCCTCAAGAGTCATTGGGTGGAGTGCCAGGGTTTTGTGGCGCACCACCTGCCTCTCTTCAGCCGGGATAGCGGAGTAACCGGGTGACCGATGGCTGTTGTTGACTTCACCACTGCGACGCCTGTCCTCGAGGCGCTTACGGTGGCGTCGGAGCCGGCGGCTGAGTCGCTCGTCAAGTTGGTCTACGGCCTCAGTGATTGTCTGCCCAGCGGCATGGGCACGGACCGCAACACCGTTTAGGTCGATGCTGGCCTCGGCGATTGCTGGCAGATCTAAGGTGGTTTTTTCCCTCAGCCTCAACTTGACCACCGCTGAGAGCACGGGCTCGTGTCCCAACTCGCATTGTGCACGGACCTTGCGAACCGCATAGTCCCGCTCGTCGGATCGCACCCCTCCCTTCGCTAGCAACTCGACATCACAGATGGCATGTGGCTTTACCAAGGTCTCCCCTTCGGGTCAGGTGCATATCTGGACTGTGCTGTGCACTCAGGTGCCAAGCCTCCTTGTGGGTTGGTTGGCGGGTACTCGTTACTACACGTCCATCATGGCGCGAAAAGTCGGTCTTGTCAGGTAGCTCTCACCACTTTTCTGCATCCACCGGCAGGTCGCGAAATGAAGTGATTTGGAGGTAAGCCTTTGATGCAACGCCAGACTGCTATTCCATGGCCTACAGACTTGCCAGCCTCGAGACCGGTAGGGCGGTCCTCGTGGATGACGGTTATCTGACGGGCGATATTGCCCGTTGGTGGGATTTGGGCGCTATGACGAAAGAGTCCCTTGCCGACCCGATGGTTGCGGTTGCTGAGTCTGAGAAGCTGCACGATCTGGGTGGGGCCAATGGGGCACCCGATGGTGAGCCGGACGGATTGGTGGACCTGTCAGGGCTGGGGCCACCAATTCCGCGACCCCGCCAGGTCTTCGCCATAGGTCTGAACTATCTGGATCACGCCCATGAAATGGACCGTGACACAGGTGGAGAGCCAGTCGTCTTCACCAAATTCCCATCCTGCCTAGTGGGCCCGGCTCATGACATTGAGGTCGTAGGTGAGCGCACCGACTACGAGGTTGAGTTGGTCGCCGTGATAGGCCGGCGATGCGCCAACCTGCAGCCCGGCGAGGTGTGGGAGGCATTGGCAGGGGTGACAGTTGGCCAGGACATTTCTGACAGACGACTCCAGACTGCCGCTCAACCTCCACAGTTCAGCCTCGGGAAAAGCCATGCCACTTTTGGACCTATTGGTCCCGCAGTAGTTTCAATTGACTTGCTTGACGATCCTGACGACCTGAAACTCTCATGCGCCGTCGATAGAGAGGTCCGCCAGGACAGTCGGACCTCTCTTATGATTGCCGGTGTCCCTGACTTGGTCTCCTATCTGTCGGGTATCTGCACCCTTGAACCTGGCGATCTGTTGTTCACAGGCACGCCGGCAGGTGTCGGTGATGCCCAGGGCAGGTGCCTCCAGGCTGGCCAGACAATCGTTTCAGAGATTGGCGGCATTGGTCGTCTAGAGAATCGCTGCATCTGAGGCCTGTGCTGGTTGTGTTGCAGTCAGATCAGCGCAACAGCACCGGAGTGTCCACCTCGGAGAAGAAGTCACCGCCTTTGTCATCAACCACGATGAATGCTGGGAAGTCCTCAACTTCGATGCGCCACACGGCCTCCATCCCGAGTTCCGGGTAGTCGAGTACCTCAACGTGGCGGATTGAGTCCTGTGCCAAGCGAGCTGCCGGACCACCGATCGACCCCAGGTAGAAGCCACCATGGCGTGCGCAGGCTTCGGTGACCTGTGGTGAGCGGTTTCCCTTCGCCAACATTACGAGGCTTCCACCTGCTGCCTGGAACGAGTCGACGTAGGCATCCATCCGTCCTGCGGTTGTGGGACCAAATGACCCTGATGCATACCCCTCGGGGGTCTTGGCGGGTCCCGCGTAGTAGACAGGATGATTGCGCATGTAGTCGGGCATCGGCTGGCCGGCATCGAGCAGTTCTCGGATACGCGCGTGAGCGATGTCGCGTGCGACAACGAGGGTGCCTGTAAGTGACAGCCGGGTTTTCACCGGGTGCCTAGTCAACTCGGCCAATAGTTCCACCATGGGCTGGTTCAAGTCGATAGCGACGACGTTGCTAGGCAGGTCAATGTCTGCGACCTCGGGTAGGAACCGGGCCGGGTCCTCCTCAAGCTGTTCTAGGAACACGCCCTCGGCAGTGATGCGCCCTAGGGCTTGGCGGTCGGCTGAACACGACACGGCGATGCCCACCGGGTTAGAGGCACCGTGCCGCGGCAGCCTTATGACCCTTACGTCATGGCAGAAATACTTCCCGCCAAACTGGGCGCCGATGCCAAAGCCACGTGTGAGTTCCAGTACCAGGCTCTCCCATTCGATGTCACGGAACCCATGCCCTGCTTCACTACCCGAAATCGGAAGGTGGTCCAGGTAGTGGGCTGATGCGTACTTTGCCACCTTCAGGTTCTGTTCGGCCGAGGTGCCGCCGATGACCACGGCCAGGTGGTACGGAGGGCACGCTGAGGTGCCCAGGGAGCGCAACTTTTCGTCCAGGAATGCCATGAGGTTGGTCGGGTTCAACAGTGCCTTTGTTTCCTGGAAAAGAAAGCTCTTGTTAGCAGAGCCGCCACCCTTGGCCATGAAGAGAAAGCGGTACTCGCTGCCAGAAACAGCCTCTATGTCTATTTGGGCAGGCAGGTTCGTACCAGTGTTCTGCTCGGTGAACATGTCCAGTGGAGCCAACTGGGAGTAGCGCAAGTTGGAGTTCAGGAACGTGTCGTAGATGCCGCGTGACATCGCCTCACGGTCCGAGCCGTCGGTTAGAACCCACTGTCCCTTCCTTGCTGCTATCACCGCAGTTCCCGTGTCCTGGCAGGAGGGGAGCACACCACCGGCAGCGATGTTGGCATTGCGGAGGAGTTCAAGGGCGACGAAGCGGTCATTGTCGGATGCCTCGGGATCATCCAAGATCGTTGCCACCTGGGCTAGGTGGTCGGGGCGCAACAGGTGGGAGATGTCGCGCATGGCCGTCGCAGCCAACAGCCTTAGTGCTTCTGGGTCCACCTCGAGGAAGGGTTGGCCACCTGGCCCGATAACGGTTGAGACACCATCACCGGTGAGTTTCCGGTAAGTGGTGGTGGTGTAGGGGTCTTCAAGGAGGGGCAGCAGGTCCGTGTAGGCGAACTCCGGTGCATCGGGGTCAGGTCCCATGCCACTAAATCTACCGGACTGGCATAGGTCAATCGGTTGGAACAGAGCACAAGTGCCTGGAGATCAGGTCATGAACTCAGCCACTATCGGAGCCCAGAGATCGTCGCTGTCGCCACTGCCTGGCGTGTATAGGGCTAGGCGATCGACACAGTCGCCGTACCTTGACAGGTACCCGGGGACGATGGTCTCAGGCTCGCCCACCACAGCGAACGTCGAGAGGATGTCATCGTCTATAAGGTCTCCCATGGCCTTCCACTCGCCCCGTTTTGACATTACGTTCAACTCGGCCTGCAGGTCACCCCAACCGTGGAGGTCGAGGACTGGTAGATAGGCGGGGGTTGATCCGTAGAAGGCGATTTGCTGTCTCGTGGCCGCTGACGACTTCACTATGGATTCCTCTGTGTTGCCGGTTACCACGAAGCCCGGACCCACGATCTCAAAGTCGTCCATGGTCCGGCCCGAGGCATCGAGGCCTCGCTGCACAGCTGGGATTGTGACTTCGCGTAAAAACCTCTCAGTGCTGAAGCTGTGGCAGATGAGTCCGTCGCATACCTCTCCAGCAACTTCTGACATCTTTGGTCCAACGGCTGCGAGAAACACCTTGGGTGTTCCGTACGGGTTGGGACCCGGGTTGAAAAAGGGTGTCATCAGGGTGTGGCGGTAGAACTCACCACGGAAAGCCATAGGGGCCCCCTCGTTCCAGCACTCCCAGATGGCTCTGATGGCGAGCACCATCTCGCGCATCCTGTCAGCGGGCCTTGACCACTCCATTGAAAAGCGTTTGGTGATATGCGGCTTTATCTGGGTTCCGAGGCCCAAGATGAACCGACCGCTGCTATAGAGCTGCAGGTCATTGCCGAGGTTTGCCAACAGCATCGGGTTGCGTGCGAAGGCAACTGCAATGGATGTGCCCAACTCGATGCTCTCGGTGTGTTCGGCCGCGACCATGTGGGGCAAGAAGGGGTCACGGCTGGTTTCCGCTGTCCAGGCACCCGAATAGCCGGCTGCCTCCAGGCGCCTAACCGTTTCGGCTATCTCCCCGATCCCATCCGTTGTGGAATCGCTGGATCCAGGAATTCCTATTGGGAGGCCTCCGTCTATCTTCATGGCGTGGACCCTATCCCGGCGACATGGTGCCGCTAGCGTCCACCTTCCATGGAACTACTGATCATCCGTCACGCTTTGCCGGTCCGCGTCGACAACAGGCACACCGGTGAGGAGGCAGATCCGACACTTTCGGACCTGGGTCGCCGTCAAGCGGATGCTCTCGCCCACTGGTTGGCAGTGCATCCCGCCGGGACCACTGACGGGGGGCACAACGAACAGATCGATGCCATCTACAGCGGTCCAAAGAGGCGCGCCCTTGAAACAGCTGCACCGCTTGCGGGGCAGCTGGGCTTGGACGTGATCGTCGATCAGGACCTTGACGAGTTCGATTTCGGTGAGCCCGAGTACATACCCATTGAGGAACTGAAGGCTGCCCGCGACCCCAGATGGCTGGAGTTCATGTCCGAAGACAGCATCCCTGAACCCGAGGTGTTCCGGGCAAGGGTCATTGCCGCCATGGAGAGGATCGTCTTAGCCAATCCGGGCCGTCGGGTGGCGGTGTCCTGCCACGGAGGTGTTATCGGTGCCTATCTTTCACACCTGCTCGGAATCGATCGCATCTTCTTCTTTGAGGCTGCCTACACCTCGGTCAGCCGGGTTCTGGCGGCATCATCCGGGGAGCGGAGCGTCGGGTCCATGAACGAGTTGGCGCACCTCCGACTGGCCGGAGTCGCGCTTTATTGAAATTCCAGCTCCGCAGAATGGTTCTCGCTGATTCCCGATAACACCCTGTGGCGGCCTAGGCTGGATGGCTATGTCTGAGGGATCGGTAGTTGTGATGGATGGATCAGACCCATCACCTGATCCTGTAGACCTCGAGGACTTGCACGTAACAGTTGGCCGGAGGCTGCGGGCAGCTTCGATGCGCTACAGCCGCTCCCGGTTCTCGGTGGTCGAGGTCCTGGCAGCGGGTGGCAGGCCCCTCACTCTCCCTGAGATCCTCGCTGCCGGTCACGGCTCCGGCCTGGCACAGAGCTCTGCCTACCGCAACCTTGGCGAACTTGTCGAGGTAGGTGTGGTCCGACGTGTCGAGTCGGGGTACGAACACTCCAGGTTCGAACTTCACGAGTCCCTGACTGGCCACCACCATCACCTGGTCTGCATCGAGTGTGGTCGTGTCGATGACTTTGAGGTGCCTGATGAGTTCGAGGCAGGGATCGAGGGCCTCGTGGGAGAAGCCGCGGCCCGCGGATTTCGTATCGAGTCCCATAGGTTCGACATGTTGGGCCGCTGTTCGACCTGCCAAGAGAAGGTGTAGTGGGACACCGGTCATGTTGTTGAAGCGTCCCGCAGCCAGGGTCGTGTTGCTCGACAGGGACGACCGAATCTTTCTCGTAAATGCCGAGGATCCCTTGGATCCCTTCAAGCCCGACTGGTGGGAGATCCCAGGCGGGGGTATCGATTGGGGTGAGGACAGCGCCACTGCCGCTGCACGCGAACTCTACGAAGAAACCGGCATCGAGAACGTTGAGATGGGCCCTGTCATTTGGACCCAGCACGTCCAGTTCACCTTCGGTGGCTTCCATTTCGACAGTCGCGAGAAGATTCATATTGCACGCTGTGACGGAGGCCAGTACCGGCCCAGGCACCTCGAGGCCCTCGAGGCGGCCGCGTTCATGGGTGCACAGTGGTGGACCATCGATGAACTACTTAAATCAGAGGTGATGGTGCTCCCGGAACTCCTGAGGGAACACCTCCCCTCCGTTGTGGCAGGAGACCTACCCGACACCCCTGTTGACATCTCGCCTCGACCCATCACCTGAGGATCGGTCCAGGCCACTCCACGCAAACTCAGCGGTAAGGGTCGCCATCTCGTCTACTGACCTGCAACGGCCCTCTTCCATCCAGTGTCTGCTCATCCCCTCGGCGATGCCGATCACCCCGGCTGCTATGGCCAGGGCATCCCCGTGGTCATCGGCTTTGATTTGCCTCGCCAACCATTCGGCGAACGCATCCTGCACCCTCTTACGGTCGTGTCTGAACTCGGGGTCGTTGCCGAGGCTGGCCCCGTAGAGAACAGCGTAGGCGTCGGGGCTTTGATCGAAGAAGCGGTAGTAGGCCAAAAATCGGGTCTTGAGATCGTGTTGATGGGTGCCATTCCCAGACGTCTGTTCGCTAATAGCCATCAGCAGTCGGTCACCTGTCTGGGCGAGCACCTCTTTGAACAGGTCGTGTTTGGAGGCAAAGTGCTGGTAGAGCACCGGCTTGGTTATTCCAGCCTCCGAAGCGAGTGCGTTCATTGAGGTCTCGTGGTAGCCGAGGCGGGCAAATACTTGTAGAGCGACACAGAGAAGCTGTTGTCGCCGTTCATTAGCCGGGAGCCGCGAGGACGAAGCAGTGGTGCCTGTCATGACCGGACGGTAGCCACCATGCCCGTCAAGGGCCCAACCGGAGTCCTCCGTTCCCTAACCGGAGGACTGTGAGTCCTCGCTCGCTGCGGCCTTTACCGCGTGGTGCAAGACAATCGACGGTGCCAACACGATTGATCCGAAAACCAGCAAAACGACAAGGGCGGTAGCTACCCCATCGGTGAAGGTAGTCGACAGGCCGGCTGCGAACACCACGATCGCAGCAAGGAAGGCCAGGTAGCCAAGACGTTGCCCGTTGCTAGCGATTCGAGAGGCCCTGGCTCGCCGGACCAGCACCTCGTCGCCAGTTGTAGCTTCGCTCATGGAAGCCAGCCTGCCTCATCTAGAAGTGTTTCCAGGCCATCGGCAACCATCTCTAGTGAAAAGTTCTGTACAGCTAGGCGCCGGTTGGTGTCCAGCATCTCTTCACGACGGGCCTGGTCAGGGTCCGTCAGCCAGGACAGGATCTCATCGGGCCGGTCGTGAGAGAACCAGGAGAATCCCATCTTCCGTAGTTCAACAGCCACTGGGTAGTCACCGACGACGACAGGGCGCCTATACAGGGCGGCCTCGACTGGAGGATTCCCAAAGCCCTCCCAGGTCGATGGAAAGGCGATCAGGTCAGCCGCCGCATAGATGTCGTGTGCAGGTCGGCCCTGCGCGTGGATGACCGGACAGCGAGCCGCAGCCAAGAGGCTTGCGAGTTCTGGTCCGAAGCCATCTTCGGCCGGACCGGTAAGCCAGTATGTGCCATCGATTGCTTCAGACAGGGCAGTTGCAAGTTCGATGGCCTTTCGGGGAATAGCGCGGACCGGGTGGGCAACAAGGATGGTGTCGTTGGAGATCCCCAAACCCCTGCGGGTGCCGTGCCGGTCACCCACCCGAAGGTGTTTGTCAAAGCCGTTGTAGATGGTCGTGGCCGTGATGCCGCGTTCAGCCATCTCGTTACATGTCAGGTCGTTGATAGTCACATGGCGCCAAGCGGTGTCGTCGGGCGGCAACTCGGTGACGTGTTCAAACCGTTTCCGCTGCCAGGGTGGATCGTGGTGGTGGAGGATGGTGGGAAGACCCCGGCGGAGGTCGGCAACCATGCTGGCAGCAGGAATGTTGAGCGGTATTGAACAGAGGTTCTCTACGATCACCAAGTCGGCATCACCGAGGGCGTTAGCCAAGGCAGCTCTGTCAGGCGGCTCTTTTGATCCCATTTCGAGTCCTGGCAGTGTTCTGGCGTGTCCTACTCCCGTCCACCCCGGTTCAAAGGAACCCGCTACCCACGTGACCTCAAATCCCAGCCCGAGTAGTGCGTCAGCCCATGTTTGTGCAACGACGGAGACGCCGTCAGTCACCCCAAACCTGAATGACACAATCGTGCAGCGTGGCATGGTGCACATTGTCCTCGGTCGTCGGTCCTCGGTCGTCGGTCAGCTGAGGTGTTCAGGAACTGCCGCTCAGCGCAGCGATCCCCTGGCGCTGTCGAACATCTCGGTGCCGTCAGCATTGAACACGTAACAGTGGACACCCCTGAACTGGGCAACGTCGTGTTCGAAGTCCGTCTGACGGGGAACGAGGAAACCCAGTACGAACTCTGAGAGCTCGTAGATGGTCCCCACGAAGCCCCTGAATGCGTTGTAGCACTCCGCGGTAGCGAAAGCGTCCATTTCCCTGTCGCCCGGCCACGGCGCACCACGTCGCGCCGGATGCTGAGCAAGGTGGTAGATCTCGAACTGGTGGGGCCCGTCGCAAGGAACGAGAGTGTCGATTTCGACCAGTCGCTCGTCTTGGACCCACGAGTATCGATTGAAACAAGCCTCGTTGGCCAGGTCGTGGAGGTTCACCACCTCGCCGATCCAGTCGGGGGCCTCTTCTTCAGTGAGGGAAGGCCTGGTTTCGACCATTGTCGTGGTTGGGCTAGACGACGCGCTAGGTCGGTCAGTGGGCTCGCCCGGATCGGAACAGGCGATGGCTGCTAAAGCCACGACGACAATAAGGGCCAATTGGGTTACCGACCTTGCGGAGTTCCGGTCTTGTTGCCAACTCATGACGTGCATGGCTTCAGGGTAGGGGTGAGACCCCGCCTCACAGATACCGTGGCGGCGTGTCGGTGGTCGAACTACGGGGAGCCGTGGCGCTTCTGGGGAACTTCCCCGCTCTAGCAGGGATAGATCTATCCATCGATGCCACTGAGATTGTGCTAATTCAGGGACCCAACGGTGCTGGCAAAACGACCCTCCTTCAGTTGTGTGCCGGCCTGCTCCGTCCTGCTGGTGGCGACGTGGTGGTGCTTGGACACGACTTGGCAAGGGAACGCCGTGCCGTGCGGCGCCAGGTGGCCCTCCTGGGGCATTCGACCTGTCTTTACGGTGACCTGACTGCTGCAGAGAACATCACCTTCTGGGCAAAGGCAGCAGGTCTGACAGGGACCGATGTGCACTCCCGTTTTGCTTCGGCGGCAGAACTCATGGGCCTCGACCAGCGACTCCTAGCTCGGACTGTGAACGTCCTGTCCGCTGGTCAGCGCCGTCGCACCTCGATAGCAGCGCTGGCGGTCCGCCGACCAGAATTGTGGCTGTTGGATGAACCACACGCAGGCCTCGACCAGGCGGGTCGCGATGCTGTCGACTCCATCATCACAGATGCAGTTGGTGCCGGAGCAACAGTTCTCGTCTCGTCACACGAACTGGACCGGGTCAGATCGCTTTCACCGAGGGTTGTAACCATTGCTGCAGGAATGGTGGTGGCTGACAGCGTGCACAACTCCCACACCACGAGAGGCAGTGGGGAACCGGGAGGTGCTCCCAATGCGTGAATTGCTAATCGACGCTCGCCTGATCGCCATCAAGGACTTGCGCATCGAGGCCCGGTCCCGGGTGCTGCTCAACCAGGTGGCACCGTTCGCACTGCTCGTACTCGTTCTCTTTGGTTTCGCTCTCGACGCTGACCAGCGCACCCTGCGGAGTTTTGCCCCAGGGCTTTTCTGGGTGGCGGTACTCCTGGCTGCCCTGCTAGCTGTACAGCGCTCGACCTCGCTTGAACGTGCAGACGACGCCCAGACCGGACTCAGGCTCTCGGGGATGGCACCGTCCTCGGTGTTTCTAGGCAAGGCAGCGGCCGTGTTCTTGCAGTTAGCTGTGCTTGAGGTCCTGTTGACCATCGGAATAGTGGTGCTCTATGGCTCTCAAGTGGATGATCCGGTGTTGCTCATCTTGACCGCTGCAACCGCTGCGGTGGCGGTTGCGGCCACCGGTACTCTTTATGGGGCGCTGGCCTCGGGGCTTGGGGCAAGGGAGACGCTTCTCCCGATCCTGTTGCTTCCGGTGCTGGCGCCGGTGTTGATCGGTGCTACCCGGTCGTTTGATGACGCCCTGGGTACCGCAGCCGTCGACGGCTGGGCCTGGCTGGGCCTGCTGGCCGTGTTCGGCTTGGTTGCCACCGCGCTAGGTGCTCTTGCGCACGGCGCCATGATCGAGAACTGATACTGGGATAGGAGACCGGAACTCACATGGCCGATGGCAGAACATCAACCGGATCATCAGGATCACGACTACTCGGCGTCATCACCCTGGTCGGGCTAGCCAGCCTGCTCCTGTTCGCCTTCGTCCTGACCGAGCCGGATGTAAGGCTGCACCCCACAACTGGTGAGAAGTTCGGTCAGTTCGACGCCGTCAGGCTCATCTACCTGCACGTTCCCATGGCGGTACTCACCTATGCCGCCTTCCTTACATGCGCGGCCTCAAGCGCTTTCTACTTGGTTAGACGGGGGGCATGGTGGGATGTCACCGCCCACGCGTCAGCAGAGGTGGGCACGGTGTTCTGCGGCCTGGTCCTTGTAACCGGTTCCATCTGGGGGCGGCCTGTCTGGAACACCTGGTGGGAATGGGGAGATGTCCGCTTGATGACCACGCTCGTGTTGTTCCTTCTCTTCACCGGATACCTGGCCCTGCGCCGCACAGCAGCTGATCCGCAGCGCCAGGCCCGGCGTGCTGCAGCCGTCGCCCTCATCGCGGTGCTGGACATTCCCCTGATCAACAGGTCGGTGGAGTGGTGGGAGAACCGGACACTGCACCAGCAGTCCACCCTGGCTGAACTCAAGATCGAAGATCTCACGCTTTTCACTCTGATGCTTGGATTCCTGGTGTTCGGCCTGGTCTTTGCATGGCTGATGCTGCACCGCTTTCGGGTGGGTTGGCTGGAACAGGCACAGGCACGCCACGACGTGACACTGGCGATCGCAGAGCGGCAAGCAGAGATGGAGACCCTCGATGTTGGTGCGGCAATCGGTGAATCCGGAGGTGAGAAGTGACCCATATCGGATACCTGTTAGCCGGATGGGGCATCGCCCTAGTTGTACTGGGCCTCTACGGCTGTGGAGTCGTGCGCAGGGGTCGGCGGCTTTCCAGATCAGTGCCCGAGGGAGAGAGGCGCTGGATGACCGCCAAGGGGGAGAGCCAAGGTGGGTGAAACCATCGACGAGGAATCGGGAGAGGCTGGCCCCCTGGACCTCACACCGCAGGCCTCACGACCCCAGCGTCCAGCCAGAAAGCCACTGTCAGTAATTGTCCTTCTGGCCGCGGTTGCTGCGGTCGTATTCGTGCTGCTCCGCACCCTTGGCGACGCGTCACTGTTCTTCTACGAGGTCGACGAAGCGGTGGCTGCCAGAGCTGATCTTGGCACCGAGCGCTTCCGGGTGGTCGGCACCCCACAGCCCGGACTGGTTGAGACCCAGTTGGATGGACATGCTGCAGTCGTGTTCACCCTCTGTGTGGCAGACGTGTTGGCCGATGTCGCCCATCTGGGTGATCCAGCTGAACTGTTCCAACCGGGCGTGCCGGTGGTCCTCCAGGGGTCTTGGGTGAATGGTGCTCTTCCCGGCCTTGACAGCCTCCTCGTACCGGCGGGTGACGGCTGGTACCTGAGAACAGACCACATGGTCGTAAAACACGACAACGACTACCGGGGAGACCAGGCCGAGTTGGAGTCCTGCGGGGCGAACTCGTGATCCACCGGTCGGGGATTTCGACCAACTCGTGAACGCGACACTCGGTACGGGGTTCGTGGCCCTTGGCCTGGTTGCCTCGACAATGGGAGTGCTGAGCATCTCCTATGGGCTACTCACGCGAAACCACCGCCTTGTGGCCCTCTCCCGGACTTTCGTGATCATGCTTGCAGTAGCAGCCGTCGGGCAGTTCGCCGTGATGGAGCGTGCACTGATTACCCGTGACTTCACGGTTGCATTCGTGGCTGAGCATGGCAGCCACCGGACCCCGGCCCTGTTCAACGTGGCAACCCTATGGTCGGCCCTGGAGGGCTCAATCCTTCTCTGGGTGCTGATCCTCGTCGGTTATGTGGTTGCGGTTGCCAGACGCTTCCGAGACCGCCTGGCAGACCCGATGGTGGCGTGGGCTCTCCTCGTCCTCTTCGTCGTTTGCACCTTCTTCTTCTTGCTGCTGGCCGGCCCGGCGTTTCCGTTCGCCAGGTTCCATCCATGGGCTGGCTTTGACGGCCCAGGGCCGAACCCACTACTCCAGAACCACATTCTCATGGCCTTCCACCCACCGGTGCTCTACCTCGGTTACGTCGGCTTCACAGTGCCCTTCGCTTTCGCTCTCGGTGCCCTCGTCACCGGCCGCATGGGTGAGGGCTGGTTGGTGAGCACACGTCGGTGGACCCTGCTGGCATGGGGTGCTCTAACTGTCGGGATACTGCTCGGAGCGTGGTGGTCCTATGAGGTCCTCGGATGGGGTGGATACTGGGCGTGGGATCCGGTTGAGAACGCCTCATTCCTGCCGTGGCTGACTGGAACAGCATTCCTGCATTCAGTGATGGTCCAAGAGAGGAGGGGGATGCTTCGCGTCTGGAACCTCTCACTTCTGAGCGCCACGTTCTCACTGACGATCCTCGGCACCTTCATCACACGGTCAGGTGTGCTCGATTCGGTTCACGCCTTCACCGAATCGGGGATCGGGCCAATGCTGCTGGCATTCTTCGCCTTGGTGGTCGCTACCACCGTTGGCTTGATCGCATGGCGTGGAGACGACCTGAGTATGGGTGCTGAGATCGAATCCCCTCTCTCCCGGACCGGTGCATTCCTTGCCAACAACCTGCTGTTCGGGTCATTTGCCTTCATCGTCCTGTTGGGAACCGTGTTCCCCCTTCTGATCGAAGCCGCCAATGGAAGTCGTATCTCTGTCGGGAACCCCTACTTCGAACGGATGACGATGCCGATCGGGTTCGCCCTCTTGTTCCTGATGGCGGTCGCACCCGCTCTGCCATGGGGGAGGGCCGGAATCGAGTTGATCTCCAAGAGGTTGGTATGGCCAGCGGCAACTGCGGCAGTGGCGATGGTCGTTGCGGTTCTCCTCGGAAGCCGAGGGTGGGCACCGACCCTTGCTGTCGGCTTAGGCGGGTTCGCTGTGGCCAGTGCCTTTAGGCAACTGCTGTTGGCTGTTGGGGCGCGTGGCCTTCGTGGCTTAACGGGGCGTTCCAGCGGAGGAATGATCGTCCACATTGGCGTCGCAGTAGTCGCCGTTGCATTCGCTTGCTCATCTTCATTTCTGCGCCAAGCCGAGTTCAGCTTCGACGGGGTGGGGGATCGGGCATCCATATCCGGACACACCCTCGTGTTCGATGGGCTCGAATCGGTGGCACTGGCTGAGAAGAACGAGGTCCGTGTCTCGGTTCTAGTCGACGGAGAGCTCCAGACGCCGGCTATCAGTACCTTTCCGTTTGGAGGCCAGACCATCGGCACCCCGGCGACCCGATCATCGATCTGGGACGACATCCAACTATCGGTGCTGTCCGCACCTGAAGGATCGGGTTCTACCATTGTGAGGGTCACGGTCCAGCCGCTGGTGTGGTGGTTGTGGTTCGGAGGTGCGGTGATGGCATTGGGGACGGTGCTGGCTGCTGTCCCAGGTCGAAGCAGGCGCCCAGCGTCCGACACAGCTGTGAGCACAGGCGTACCCACCCGTCGGGAGTTCCCTGCATGAGCCAGGTGAGGGTGGTGACATTGGCCGTAGGCCTTCTAGTGGCAGCACTTGTCGGAGTCTTGGCGACGCGCCAAGCTGGTCCTGATCGTGCCAACATGCACCTGGTCGGCCAGGTGGCTCCACCGATCGTAGGCACGACTGTTGATGGCGAGGTCTGGAGCCTGGACGACCAGCGTGGGCGCTTTGTCGTGGTCAACTTCTTTTCCACCACCTGTGTTCCGTGCATCCGGGAGCACCCGGAGCTGCTGGTGTTCGCTGATTCCCACGCTGAAGCCGACGATGTCAGGATCGTGAGCGTGGCGTTCGATGACGACGCTTTGGCCGTCGAGGCATTCTTCAAGGACAACGGTGGCAACTGGCCGGTACTGGCCGAAGACACCGGCCAAACAGCCGTCGACTGGGGTGTGGTGGCCGTGCCGGAGTCCTATCTGGTCAGCCCCTCGGGCCACGTTGCCGCAAAGGTGGTTGGTGGCGTCGAAGTCGAGGATCTGGAGTCGTTACTGGCCGGGGCAAAGCGGTCTACCAGATGAAGCGGCAGTTGGCGTGGCTAGCAGTCCTGTTGGTGTCAGCGGGGGCACTCATCGTTTCAGAGGTGACAGAGCCTCCCGCACTGACCAACGCCGACAGGGTGCACGAACTGGCAGAGGACTTTGCATGCCCGGTGTGCCAGGGGCAGTCAGTTGCCGACTCGGATGCACCAGTGGCCCGGGCCATCCGGGCCACGATCGTGAAGATGGTTGACGACGGCGCCACCGACGCCGAAGTTCGTGACCTGCTCGTCACCAGCTTTGGCGAGGACATCGACTACTCGCCCAGCAGAGGTGGCCTGACGGGTCTGGTCTGGGTGATTCCAGTCCTAGTCGTCGCCGCAGCGGTTGTGGGCCTTGCTTTGGCGATCCGGAAGTGGCAGGTCGACTCAGGCGCTGGCCACCTGTCGGATTGGAAGAACCTTGTCCTGATCGGGGCTGTCGTGGTCGCCGCGTTGGCTGGAGTTCTCATGGTGCGTTCAACGACAGGTCGGGACAGTGCCGACTCCGCTTCCGGCGAGATCCGGTTGTCGACAAGGACGCTACTCATAGAAGCCGGTGTTGCTCCACCGATGGAGGCCATCGACCTCTACGGCAAGGTGCTTAAGATCCAGCCGTCCAACGTCGAAGCCTATGCATACAGGGGTTGGGCACTATGGCGGAGCGGCGACACCGAGGCCGCCAGGTCTGACCTGGACACAGCAGTCGACCTCGATCCGACCTATCCCGACGTACGGGTCTTCCGGGCCTCACAGCGACTCTCAGATGAAGACCATGTCGGGGCGGCAGCCGACTTGGTAGCGCTAGACGGCCTCGAGGCCGCACCGATAGTTGCCGACCTGCTCGCACAGACCCACCTGCGGGAGAGGGTTGCGGGAGGGCTGGCGCGAAGTGGTGAGATCCTGGCGGCACTCGAACTCCTGGATGCAGGCCTCGACTCGACACCCGAATCGGCATCGCTGCTGGCGGAGAGGGGCTGGCTTCTAGCCGGGACTGGCGAACTGCAGTTGGTCGAGTTGAGCCTCGTGTCGCTAAATGAGGCCGTTAGGGTCGAACCGGACAACCCTTGGGCACTCGGCTACCGGGCCCTAGTGAACGGCGTTCTACTAGACCGCCAGGAACTGGCGTTGGCCGATGCCGAAGCCTTCTTCGCCCTGGCCCAGAGGCCCACCGAGTTGGCTGCCCTGTTAGTCGCAGAGGGTCTAGGTCCAGCCGGTTAGGGATCGTCAGGAGGGGTACCTGACCCGTCAGGTGCTGACGTCGGTAACGCAGACAGTGTCCCCCATCGGAAGCGACGAACTCAGGTCGGTTGTGGCCTCGCCGTACAGGGCCGAGAGCATGCCCTTTACCAGTCCCCGGTCCACGGCGCAGATGACTGGGTACTCGATGGGTGCACCACCGAATGGACAGTGTTCTGACACGATCCGCAACTGGTCCCCACCGGTGCGAACCGCACGGGCAGCAAAGCCGTGTGCCGTAAGGGCGTCGGCGACGACCTGCATCGCTGACCGAAACGACCGCTGGATGTCCTCGGGCCCGATTGACTCGGCCATGGAGCGACCCACTTCAGCTCCGACCTCCTCAGCCATCTCCTCTGCCTGACCGTCGGGAAGCATGGCGAGAGCACGACCGAGCATGCCGATAAGGAGATCATCGCGGCGAACTGGCAACTCTAGAGGAGCTGATGGGTCAGTCGACCGGTAGTGCTTGGACGGTCGTCCAGCCGAGGCGTCCTCCCGGTGTTCGACGACAATTTCCAAGTAGCCGCCTGCAGCCAACTTGTCGAGGTGGTGGCGAGCCACGTTGGGATGGAGGTCAAAGCGCTTGGCGGTTTCGGTGGCGGTGACTCCACCAGCGCATTCGCGTGCATAAAGGAAAATGTCGCGCCGAGTCGGATCACCGAAGGCACCGGTGATCGCGGTGACAGCCGAGGCGAACTCGGTGGGCGTGAGGGGTGCCCCATCCACATCGCTACCCTACCGAACACGGCCACCGAATCGCTGGGTAGGAGTCCCGACCGATGGCCCATCCGGCGACCAACGACCCTCAGGAGCACACGTGGCAGGCACCAACCCCATCCACGGAGGACCTGAGAGCCAGCCGGTCCCATTCACAGAAGCCAACGCTGCCACAAGGGTTCTGCTCATCGCTTCCGGCAAGGGTGGAGTAGGCAAGTCCTCGGTAACTGCCAACCTGGCAGTTGCACTCGCAGCCCGGGACCGGGATGTGGCAATAGTCGACGCCGACGTCTGGGGCTTCTCGATACCGAGAATGCTCGGAGTTGACCATCCGCCGACCGTTGTCGATGGCATGCTCATCCCGCCCGAAGCACACGGAGTCAGGTGCATCTCAATGGGCTTCTTCGCTGACGAGGACCAACCAGTCATCTGGCGCGGCCCGATGCTCCACAAAGCCCTCGAGCAGTTCCTCACCGACGTCCGGTGGGATGAACCGGATTACCTCCTCGTTGACCTCCCTCCCGGAACCGGTGACATAGCCATCTCCCTAGCAGGCTTCCTCCCGACAGCCGAAATGTATGTAGTGACAACACCACAGCCTGCTGCCCAGACAGTCGCTCAACGGGCTGCGCTTATGGCTGACAAGGTGAACCTGAAGGTCCATGGCGTGATCGAGAACATGTCATGGTTTACAGGCGATGACGGAACGCGCTACGAACTCTTTGGATCCGGGGGTGGCGCACACCTCGCCGAAAGAATGGGTGTTCCGCTGATAGGGAACGTTCCGCTTGTGCCCGCAATGCGCGAGGGCGGAGATATCGGCCAGCCGGTGGCAGTAGACGCACGAAGTGAGGCTGGGGGGGTGTTTGCCGAGATGGCGCGCGTCGTGGACGTGGACCTCAGGCCCACGAAGCGCAGGCACCGCGAGTTGAAGATCCTCTGACACACTTAGCCGGTAGTTGCCTCTTCTAGGGGCCACGGGACGCAACAAAATGGGAGATCCACAGCAATGGACGTGAGGATTGGCGTAACACACACGCCAAAGGAGATAACAGTCGAACTGGGCGATGACACCGACACATCGGCCCTACGTGCCGAAGTGGAGGCGGCTCTTGATGGCACCTCCAGGATGCTCTGGCTCACCGACTTGCGAGGTCGCCAGGTTGGAGTTCCGGCCGACCGGATCGCCTACGTAGACATCGGGTCCGATGGTTCTGGCAACCCAGTCGGATTCAGTTGAGCCTCCACCTTCCCAGCAGGGTGGCCGGGTCTACCTGACACCCTCCTCCCCGGTTCTGACAGGCCCGAACCTAGGCTGATCCTCCCATGGCCACACTGGCTGATCTGACCAACGACCACACCGACCTTGATGCAGAACAGGTCGCGTACCTGCAAGACCTGATCAGTTCATGGGGACTCCTTGCAGATCTCTCCTTCGCTGACCTGTTCCTCTACGGGAGATCCGGGGATGCCACCGACCCAACTCTGGTCATGCTCAGCCACGTAAGGCCAACCACTGGCGCCACCCTCTACCGAGCCGACTTGGTAGGCCAGGTGTTTGAACGGCGAAGGAGGAGCCTGATAGCCGACTGCTTCGACAGCTCAGAGCTAGTTGAAGGAATGGCCAACGAAGAAGTCGACAGGGGCCTCAACATCATGGCGGTACCTGTAAGACGCCAGGGTGAGACGATTGCGGTGCTAGCGAGGGAAACAGTTCACCCACGAGAACGACCCTCGAGCGAACAGGAGAGGACCTACCTGAAGGTTTTCGAACGGTTCGCCACGATGCTCAAACAGGGCCAGTTCCCCTACCGTGACGAAGCCCGACTGAGACACCGGACTCCGCGGGTCGGCGATGGGTTGTTGCTTGTCGACAATGAGGGTCGGATCGAGTTCGCATCACCGAACGCGGTCTCGGTACTGCACCGGCTCGGCGTGCACAGGGGAATAATTGGTGCCCGGGTCGTCGACACCGGCCTCGGGGCTTCGATTCTGCGGAATGCCTTTGCGAGACGCACAACGGCCATTGAGGAGATTGAGGTGGGAAACGAGGTTGCCATTGTCAGCCACTGTTTCCCACTGCTGGATGGTGATCATTCGACTGGAGCGATCATCTTGGTCCGCGATGTGACCGAACTTCGCCGTCGTGACCGACAACTGGTCTCCAAGGACACGACCATCCGCGAGGTGCACCATCGGGTGAAGAACAACCTCCAGACGATCTCCTCACTACTCCGCCTGCAGGGGCGGCGCCTGACCTCCGATGAGGCTAGGGCAGCGCTTTTCGAGTCAATCCGGCGCATCGGAGCCATATCGGTGGTGCACGAGACGCTGGCCCAGAGTGCCGAGGACGACGTCGCCTTCGTCGAAATAGTCAGGCCACTGGTGAGGGTGGTCGAGGAGAGCGTCTCCTCCCCACTCAGGCCTGTCGCCTTTGATGTCCAGGGTGATGCGGGAGTGCTGCCAGCCCCAGTGACAACGACCCTGGCGGTCGTTCTAACGGAGTTGCTGCAAAACGCTGTGGACCACGCGTTCCCGACAGGTCAAGGCGGCGGCGATGACGACAGCAGCGCAACAGTAGGGATCCACCTGGAGCGTCGGCCCGACGGCCTAACGGTGTCAGTTGTCGACAATGGAGTTGGCCTCCCGGAAGACTTCCGGCTCGAGGATGCCACCGGACTTGGCCTCACGATCGTCAAGACCTTTGTAGAGGGAGAGCTGGGGGGTTCGATCCACTTGAACCCTGTGGCACGGGGCAACGGAACGGTTGCAGAGGTCCAGATTCCAGCAACACGCCTCGTAGGAGTGAGGGATGAGGCGCAGGAGCCGCTGGCGTGAGGACTGCGACATGTGTCAGGTTGTTTTCCATGGTGCTCAGATGAACACCCAGAAGCCGCTCGTCGTAGCCCACCGTGGAGCCTCGTTGGACCACCCAGAGAACACGGTTGCTGCCTTCCAGGAGGCACGCCTCCAGGGGGCCGACTGGGTTGAACTAGACGTACGGCTGTCAGCTGACGGGGTGCTAGTGGTTCACCACGATGCCCACCTGACCGATGGGCGGCTGATCCGCCAGATCGACGCCGGGGATTTGCCCGACACGGTTCCCAGTCTCGCTGAGGCCTTCGAAGCCTGCGACGGCATGGGGGTCAACATCGAGATCAAGAACCTCCCGGGAGACCCTGACCATGGTGACGCCCACCTTGTCTGTGAGGCGGTCGTAGGCCTAGCCGAGGCTTACAGGCCCTTTGAGATGCTCCTGGTGTCCTCATTTGAGATGGATTCGGTTGACCGGATCCGGTCATCGGACCAGCGGCTACCGACAGGATGGTTGGTAATGGAGCGCTCGGTGCCCGGTCAGGTCCTGGAGCGGACTATGTCGCACGGACATGTAGCCGTCAACCCGTGGGACGGCCTGATCGACGAGGCCCTGGTCGTGGCGGCCCACGAGCGCGGCCTGAGGGTGAATGCATGGACTGTCGATGACCCGGACCGGATTGCCCAATTGGCGACCTGGGGAGTGGACGGGATAATCACGAACCTCCCCGGCATTGCCCGGCAAATCGTCGACGAAGTGGTTCGGGTCTGACCACCCGCACTGGTCAGCTGGCGGGCAGGTCCAGTGGCACCACCAGGTCCATTGCTGCCGGATGGTGCCGGAAGGTGAGGTCTGTTGCATCGCCCAGGTAGTCGCCGTCCACTTGGTAGGGGACTGGCCGAAAGCCACTCAGGTGGGCCTCGGCAAGATTGCTTCGGTGGCTTACGTTTCTGCATTCGGCCACCGGGGTACGGCCGAATCCCAACGCACCAATTAGCACTGGCAACAGGCTAGCTAGAGAAAGCGATCTCATAATCACCATGGCTAGCGGGCTGTCGAGATTGGTGCCCGGCGAGAGCGACAGGGAGCGACTCCCGAGGTAGGTGTAGGGGTCGGTATTCAGGCAAACCCCGAACATCCCGTCAATGCCAGTGGTCACAGGGTCGCCAAGCTCGTCCTCGTTGACACGCCTGGTGGTGGTCCGAAATGCCGGTTGTCGTCGGTCAAAGTGTCGAAGCCAGGTGTTGCACGCAGCGGCGATGAAGAGAGGATGGCCGGCAAAGCGCTTCAGGAGGCCACCACGTCGTTCGATTTGCTCAACAACTGCAGCATCGAACCCGACTCCAGCGTTGAACAGGAAATATCTGTCGTTGACCGAGCCGAGTCCTATCCGGCGAATGGCCCCGACCTCCATGGCATCCAACACGGCTCCGGTCGCCTCCACGGGGTCATCTGGAAGGCCGAGGATGTGGGCAAACACGTTGGTGGAACCCCCAGGCACCGCGGCCAGTGCCGTATCCGACCCTGCTAGGCCGTTGGCGGCCTCGTTGAGGGTGCCGTCACCACCCAACACGACGACCACGTCCATTCCATCGTCGGCAGCCCCCCGGGCCAGGCGCGTTGCATGCCCCCTACGGCTGGTAGTGGCCACTTCGAGGCGGTGGTCGGCTGACAGTGCCTTCTGGATGACAGTCCGCGTTCGCGTGTTTACCGATGAGGCAAAAGGGTTGACGATCAACAGGACTTTCATTGTTCGTTCGGATAGGTGTTCTGGGAACTGTCTGCCCTGGCCATTGGCCTACCCTATTCACGCCCGGGCCGGTCGGGAAATGCTTCACAAATCCTTGGCAGGGTTGCTAGTTCACTCTTTCAACCGGGCACAATGTCGCCCATGATCGTCGTCGTGTGTGTGAAGCAGATTCCGGACCCCGCTGACCCGGGTGCTTTGGATCCGGAAACCAAGACTCTCAAGCGGGACGTCAAGCTCATCTTGGATGAGTCCGATTCCTACGGGGTGGAGATGGGCCTGCAGTTGGTGGATGCCGCCGGCGAGGGCGAGGTACGCCTCGTGTCTATGGCCCCCAACAGCGAGGTGAGTGGCCTTCGAACCGCTCTAGCGATGGGTGCCGAAAGCGCTGTCCTTGTAAGCGACGAGGCTTTGGCAGGCTCCGATGCGCTCTCAACCGCCAAGGTGCTCACCGCGGCAATCGCCCGTTGCGAACCCGACCTGATCCTCACCGGCACCGAGTCCAGCGATGGCTACACAGGCACTGTCCCCGCACAGGTTGCCGAGTTGATGGACCTTCCATCGGTGACGTTTGCCAAAGAGATTGCCGTTGCCGACGGCGTGGCAACGGTAAAGCGCCAGACCGAGGACGGCTACGACGAGATCAAGTGCAGCCTCCCCGCAGTGGTGTCGGTGACAGCTGGGGTTGTGGAACCCAGGTACCCATCATTCAAGGGAATCATGGCCGCCAAGAACAAGCCAGTTGATGAGGTCGACCTGACTGGCCTAGGCATTGACCCCTCCACGGTTGGTTGGGCCGGTGCTGGTCAGGAAATAACAGACATTGCAGAGGCACCCGCACGCGAGGCCGGCGAGGTGGTCGTCGACGAGGGCGATGCCCATGAGCGCGTACTGGCGTTCCTCGATGATCTGAAAGTCATCTAGGAGGCGACATGGGACTCTCAAAGATCTGGATCTACGGTGAGGTGAAGGACGGTGTTGTCGCGACCACAACCCTTGAGTTGTTGGCCAAGGCACGCACGCTTGCTGACACAGTTGAAGTCATCGTCCACGGTGACGCCTCAGTGTTGGCTACCGACCTGGGGGCACACGGTGCTTCCACGGTGCTGTCGGTAGGGGACCTTGGCGAGGGTCTACCTGGTCCACGCGTCGCATCGGCCATAGCCGGAGCTGTGTCGGGCGGGAATGGCCCCGCCGTCGTGCTCTGTGGAACCACCTATGACGGTCGCGATGTGGCCGGGCGGTTGTCTGCCAAGTTGGATGTTCCTGTGATCACAAACGTGGTCGATCTGCTCGTCGACAACGACCGCCTGCTCGGGGTTGAACCGGTGTTCGGAGGTACCACCGACGTGACCACTGGCTTCACCGGTGGCGGAACCGGTGTCTTCCTCGTACGACCGAAGTCGTTTGCTGCTGAGGATGTAGGCGGGGCGCCGGCTGGCGTTGACAGCATCGAAGTTGGAGATCTCGGCAACACCGCTGGAGCGGTGGTGACGAACCGCTTTGTCGAGGAGAGCTCCGGTCCGAAACTGGATGAGGCGGCCATCGTCGTCGCCGGTGGCCGCGGTATCGGAGATGCCGACCGCTACGAGATGATCGAAACTCTAGCGACCCTCCTCAAAGGCGCCCCCGGTGCCTCACGTGCAGTGGTCGACTCTGGCTGGGTGCCGTACTCCTACCAGGTGGGTCAGACCGGCAAGGTCGTCAAGCCCACCGTTTACCTGGCCTGTGGGATCTCGGGTGCCACCCAGCACCTTGTAGGAATGAAGGGCTCCCAGAACATCATTGCCATCAATAAAGACGAAGAGGCACCCATCTTCGGGGTAGCCGACCTCGGCATCGTGGGAGACGTACACAAGGTCCTGCCGAAGCTGATCGAGGCACTGCAGGCCCGCTGACCCTGGGTTACTGCTCCGGGGTTGAAGCCGAGTAGTGATCGCCGCAGGCCAGTGCCCAAGCCAGGTCGTCACCGGGGTCCTCGACGGCGAGGTTGAGGTGCCAGCCGGTTCGGGTTCCGTCCACGTCCCAACGCCACCAGTTCATCTCGTTGGCCGCATCGCCCACCTGCCCGGGATCAGGTGGCCAGAGGTCATCTGGCTCCTCGAGTAGGCCGGCCAGGTTGGCGGTACACCACCAGGCTTCGAAGCGACCCCGTGCCGCACCGCGGCGACGACCGTGGGCCCCACCTGATGCTCCGGCCCATGCCATGAGGCCGATCGCCTCGTCTGCCTCCAGCCTCCGCCAGCGCACGCTTCGTCGCGACGGATCAGCCAGGAGGGTGGCGACCGCCCTGTCGGCACCACCGCTAACGGCCACCGACATGGAGTGCCCGTTCGACTCTTCGGCCCAAGTCCTTGCAAGGTCGCGGAGGGCTCCGGTCCCCATCGCAGCGACACCACTGATCACCTCGCCGGGTGGGGGTATGTCTACCTCTTCAAGAGTCCCGGCCGGTGGAACCGGGTCCTCTATGCCGTAAGGGCCGATCTCTGGAACCAAGTAGGTGGGCTCCCAGGTGAAAAGTCGAAAGGGAAGACCCGTGGGATTGCTGACGCCCAGGTCACCTGTACCGGTCAGGTCCTCTCCCCGGGTGACCCGTTCGTGGGCGACAGTGGCACGCAGGGGGCCGGTCGACAGGTGGGGGGAAAGGTCCTCCCATTGGTGCGACGATGCAACTACCTCGGACAGAGGGGCTGGTCCGAATCGTGTGGCATCACGCATCACGGCTCCGGCAGCGAACGGACCCGGTGCCTCAAGGGCAAGGCGATGTTCGGCATGGTCAGCCGCTGGCCAGAGCTGATGTCCCCGTTCGACAGCTAAGCGGCCACGCGACGCAAGTACCTCCAACAAGGCCCAGTCGCCGGCAATGCAGAGGTCATCGATAAGCCTCAGGAGGCCATCCAGGTCACCTATTTCGAGGAGCCGGTCCAGATCCGCATTTCGGCTCAACCCGTCCTCCTCACAGGAGGGGCCAAGGGATCCGACGGCCTTCGGGGTCAACGGGGAGCTCCCCGCTGGCCAACAGGGCCGAGGCTCGTGCGATCAAGGCTTCGACCTCGATGGTATCTAGTAGGCAAGACAGGGCCTGTGGGAGGCCTGTATCGACGAGACATGCCATGTCTTCTAGTAGTGGAGCAGGGATCGGCTGACCGCCGAAGTCCCAGATGACTGTCCGTACCTTGAACTGGTGGTGGAAGCACAGGGCGTTGTCGACTGCCCAGACCCGACCGTCTTCTCCCGCCAGCACATGGCCAGCCTTGCGGTCAGTGTTGTTGGCCAAGAGGTCGAACACAGCAAGTCGTCTCAGTTCATCTTCCATATCCGGTTCTTCGCAGAGTGTGAAGTAGTGCTTTTGGTAGTCGCAGGGGACGAACAGTTGGACAGATCCCTCACCGAGTGGACCGTTTCGAACCACGGTTGGTGGAATGAGGCCCCACCGGAGGTGGCTGGCCAGCTCCCAGGCGGCGGCTTCACGCCTGTAGAGGCCGGCTGGAAAGTCTCGCAAGGGACGCTCGCCCCTACCTGGCTTGTAGACACCTTGGAGGATGTCACTTTCCGGGGTGGGTGGCACTAGGTCAACAAGGAAAGTGCCGTTAGAGGACCACGGCATCTGCCCCAGGAGGTTTAGGTTGGAGGTTTCCAGCGCTGCCAGCGCCAAGTTGTCTGCGATCGGGCCGCGGCTTCGGAAGGGGGAAACAGGGGCAGGTTCACCGGCCTCCTCTTCAGTTGGCATATGTTCAGTTGGCACAAGGGCACCAGCCACCGGCTTCCGGTTCCAACGGGGCGCCACACCAGTCACATGGCGGGCGGCCCGCAGCCAGGAGGACACGGGCCGATTCGATAAAGGAAGCGACCTGCTCTCTGTGGAGGGGGAACCGTGCCTGGGCAGGCTTCAGGTCCTCGTCGCGTGTCAGCTCTTCGGCGATCAGGACAAGGCGGTCGGTTGACTGCTGGTAGGTGACACCGAGGCTGCCAATCACCCAGTCGGGTTCATCGGGGGCTTCGAAATCGAGAATCTCAGGGGCAGGACCAGCATTGACTTGGAGTGATGGGTGGGACACAGGGGGAAGGTCGGCAAGCATCCTGTCCAAGAACTCAGCCAATCCAGCCATCTGTTGCTTCTCCAACTTCAGGGAGATTACGTCGCCTCCCCGGCGGGCCTGGATGAAGAACACACGCCGGCCAGTCGGGCCCACAGTGCCGTTGGTGAACCCGTCAGTGTCATCCCAGTCGATGTCAGGTCGTTCCATTGGCCCCGAACCTACAGTTCCTTGCTGTCCATGCTTTTCGTATCAGCTCAGGAAGCGGCCTGGCTGACCACTGCCCCGTTGCTGTTCAGACTCAGGACTACTGGATGCTCATCGCTATGGAGAACTGCACTGACTGAACAGGGCTGGACTATGAGGCGCTGGAACATATCGAGCGGACTTCCAAGTGCGGCAGATAAGGCCGCCTTGATTGGATCGGCATGTGATACACACACGATCGTTTCTCCTGGGTGCTCTGAAACCAACTCGGCGACCTGGCCAGTGATACGTGCCTGCATTCCGGCAAATGACTCACCGCCGGGGAAACGGAAGGTGGAAGGTTGTCGTTGGACAGATCTCCAGGCCTTCAAACGCGATAGATCCTTTAGGTACCGGCCGGTCCACTTGCCAAAATCGCATTCGATCAAGCCATGGGCCGTGCGGACCCGTTTGCCAAGGGCTTTTGCAATAGGGGCGGCGGTTTCCCTGGTTCGTTCCATCGGAGAGCTGTAGACGGCGGCCACGCCTCCTCCAGGCATGCCCGGTGCTGCACTGGCCAGGCTTGCCGCAGTAGCGGTGGCTTGGCGGAGGCCTTCATCAGAGAGATGGAGGCCGGGTGCCCGACCTGGCAGCGTGCTACCGGTGGTGGGTGTACGGCCATGGCGCACGAACAGCACGAGGGTGGAGGACACGATCCCTCAACCTACTCTGCGGCGATGGATCAATCGCCCGCGCTTGCCGCAGTCCATGAAGAGGTCATCGCCTGCCGGGCCTGCCCGCGCCTCGTGGAATGGAGGGAACAGGTCGCGCAGGAAAAAAGGGCTTCATATCGAGATCATGACTACTGGGGTCGCCCAGTACCGGGATTCGGTGATCCCCGGGCCAGGATCCTGATCGTTGGCCTGGCACCCGCCGCCCATGGAGCCAATCGGACAGGTCGTGTGTTCACCGGTGACCGTTCAGGCGACTTCCTTTTCGCTGCACTACATCGCGTGGGGTTGGCCAGTCAGCCTGAGGCTGTGGACAGAGATGACGGCATGGTCCTCAACGATGTGTTCGTCACGGCGCCTGTCAAGTGCGCTCCACCGGCTAACAAGCCGACAACTGGTGAGCGTTACACATGTCAGCCGTTCTTCCAGCGCGAACTAGCAGCCCTCACCAAAGTCAGAGTGGTCCTGGTGCTCGGGGGAATTGGGTATGCAGCGACTGCAAATGAACTGGGGCTAACCCCCAAGCCCCGGTTTGGCCATGGCCTAGAGGTGGTCCTCCCCGATGGCCGATGGCTACTTTGCTCCTATCACGTGAGCCAGCAGAACACCTTTACTGGTCGCCTGACCGAGCCCATGTTTGACTCGGTGTTGGACCGTGCTACTGAACTGGCAGGCATCTGACCTACGGCTGGGAAGAGGCCATAGGGCGATAGCCTCAGCGCCGTGGTCAAGCCCTGGAAAATCCTGCCAACCGTGATCTCGGTCGTGTTGATTGCCTCCGCGTGCGCTAACTCCGGTGTTCCCGAGGCTTGGGATGAGCAAGCTGACGAGACCGGGCGTGGGCTGGCCGAAAGGAACTTCTTGGATTCCTGCGTCGAGGCGAATAGTGATCTTGCGCAGGTCAAGGCCTTGTCATATTGCACGTGTGTACTGGTCAAGGTGAAGGCCGCTGTCTCCTATGAGAAGTTCACAGAGTTTGATGACTTCGTCGACACCCATCGCTCTGATGTCACTGCCGACATGTTGGGTGAGAACTTCAGTTGGTTCACTGAAGCAGTGGAAGCCTGTCCAGTCTGACCCGTTCCGTCAGGCGGGCAACCGAATCGTCTATGAGGGAAGGCTGACAGCCGCGGCCTGATTGGCCCATTCGGGCCACCTGGCCCTGCTCTTGGCAGCCAACTTGTGCATCAAGGCAATGGCACCTGGGTCTGAGTCACCGGGACGACCTTCGATGACACCATCAGCGAGCATCGCCATGATTATCTGACGGCCCAGTTCTGTGCGTACGACTGTGAGGGTCCAGTCACTGTTCTCGCCGATCCCCCCAGTCGAGATGTCAGCATGTTCAGCGGCGAAGTCGGGACAGTGGCTGCACCCATCGCGGGTCCAGGCGTGACACTCCTTCAGGTTCACCTCGTGGTAGTCGCCGTTCTTCATCCAGATCTGGAAGACGCCCTTGATGTTCATCTTGGCCATGTCTTCGCGGCGGAGGCGGTACTTGGCCCAGAAGAGGTCTTCGAAGATGCTGTCATCAAATGACTTGGAGCAGAGCAGCCCTATGTTCAACTTGATTGGCTTTCCGGCCTTTCCGACCCTGCGGTGCCACATCACGGGGCCCACCGACGTCTGACAGCCCATACCTACTAGCGCTAGGGACCCGAGTCCACGCTCTTTCGCTTCTGTGATGGCCATGGTGTTAGCCGAGTAGGTGTAGCGACTACCCGAAGCGGCGAGCACTTCTTCCCGGTCAGTCGCAAGTGCCGGTACGGCTCTCCATCCACCCTCGCCTTCGGTTTCTGACACGAGCGCACCATCGATCACGCCATTTTCCAGGCACCAGATCAGGATTGCCGAGACCAAGCCGCCATCTTGGCCGTGATCCAAAACGGTTGTGTCTGTGGCCCGGGTCAGTAAGACGTCTTTGTAGATTCCCGACATTTCGTCGCGGCGACGTTCCCGGGCGTGGAGGTGTTCGTCGGCCTCTGTCTCCCAGTTGCGGAACCGGGGACATGCACGGGTGCATGACGTACAGCCCTTCTCACCGTGGACACAGTTGTCCGCTCCGAGTTCATCTTCCAAATGGAAAGGTCTGTAGGCACCGGGGGCGTGTTTGTAGCCAATCACGTCGTGTGGGCATGAGATGACACACCCCGCACAGCCCGTGCACAGGCCTGAGTTGATGACCTCGTCGTGGAGTTCCTTCCACTGGAAGGTCCACTTGTTTACGGTCCTGACACTTAGTTCAGTCATTGGCGGCACCCTATCCGAGCCCACCAGGGACCCTGAAGCACACAGGAGCCTCAGTTCGTCCTCTAGTAGGCAGCCATGTGGGCAGGGTCGCTGCCTATGCCTTGTGCCACCTCTCGGTCAGGACCTGCGAGGTCTCATTTGTGCTCGCGAGCACCACTTCACCTCGAGGTGAGTCAATCGTGACAGATAGTGCCGGTGGCCCTGCAGACACCGTGATGTTGAGATCAATGGAGCGCAGGGCGACTGCG
>PBSS01000044.1 GCA_002726315.1 Acidimicrobiaceae bacterium | reverse complement strand
TCACGCAGAAGGGTCAGCCGCCGTGGCGAACCCGATGCCAGCACCAGATGGCCGCTCACGGGCTCATCCTCCCGAGACCAGGGCCTCGGCCTCGGCCGGTGGCGGCGTCATATCCTCGGGGTCGTCCAGCCAGCCGTCGGGAAGCACGACCCGTCTGGGTCCACCGCGGTGGCTTCGTGGAATCCGCAGTGAGGTCGGGTCGATCCCCATGTCCCTGCCGAGGTCAGCCAGCATCTCGTTGAGCAACCGGTCCAGATTATTGGGCGAGTCGATGGCCTTGAGGTTCCTCCGGACGACCGGGCCCGTTGGGTAGCCCTTCAGGTACCAGGTCGTGTGCTTGCGAAAGTCCCTTATCCCGTGTGGCCCAGCCCAGTCGACTAGCAGCCTGGCGTGCCTCAACATGACCGCAGCGACACTGCCTAGGTTTGGAGGATTGCCTGTGTCCGAGCCACCGGTTCCCGGAGAATCCCCGAACACGGTTGCTAGGTCTCCGAACAACCAAGGGCGGCCCAGACACCCCCGTCCTACCACCACACCGTCGCAACCGGTGGATCGCATCATGCGCAGAGCGTCCCACGGCTCCCAGATATCGCCATTGCCGAAAATCGGGATTGAGGTCAAGGCAGCTTTCAGTGCAGTTACTGACGACCAGTCGGCCTCACCGGAGTAGAGCTGTTCGGCAGTGCGGGCATGGAGTGCCAAGGCCGACACTCCGGCATCCTCTGCGATGTGACCCGCTTCGAGGTAGGTGAGGTGGTCGTCGTCTGTGCCCTTCCTGAACTTCACGGTGACAGGAACATCCCCGGCTGCACCCACTGCAGCCTCAACGATTGACCCGAAGAGGCGGAGCTTCAGTGGCAGGGCCGCTCCACCACCCTTGCGAGTGACCTTGGGCATTGGGCATCCGAAGTTGAGGTCGATGTGGTCGACTCGGTCCTCACCCACGAGCAGGCGAACGGCGCTGTGCATGCTTTCGGGTTCGGTGCCGTAGAGCTGGATACTGCGGGGCGACTCGGTGGGACCAAACCGGCTGTGGCGAATTGTCTTGGCGTTACCGTCTACGAGGCCACGTGCGGTAATCATCTCACTTACGAACAGGCCGGCGCCCATCTCCCTGCAGAGGACCCGGAAGGGCGCATTGGTAATACCGGCCATTGGGGCTAGCACGACTGGAGGCCAAACCTCCATGGGGCCGACCCGGACAGTCTCGAACTCCTCGGGAGCCGCCGGCGCCACGTCGGCGTTTACCTCACTGCGCAGGCCCATGGTGTTAAGCGTACGGCCGGGGAAGTGCCTGGTGTTCAGGCCGCCAGGCGGAAGCCCTGGTGGGCTGTTGAGCTGTCGGGCGTGTTGCCGAGCCTCGCTCCTACCCGGTAGCGGTTGCAGTAACTGTCATGACACAGGAATGAGCCGCCTTTGGCAATCCGGTCGACGCCCATTAGAGGGCCGGTCGGATCGACGAGGGGTCGTCTCTCAGGGTGACGCGAAGAGAAGTAGTCCATGCACCACTCCCATACGTTTCCAGAGCAGTTGAACAGTCCGTAGCCGTTTGGTTTGAACTCATCCACGGGACAGGTCCCGGCGTAGCCGTCCTCTGCGGTGTCCTCGATCGGAAAGGTTCCGGTCCAAGTGTTGCACCGGTGATTACCGCCCGGGCGCAGGTCATCACCCCAAGGCAACTGAGCCTGCTGCAGCCCCCCACGTGCGGCGAATTCCCATTCCGCCTCGGTCGGGAGCCGTCCTCCAACCCAGTCAGCGAAGGCCACGGCGTCAAGCCATGAGACATGAACCACGGGATGGTTGTCGAGGCCTTCCAGATCCGAGTTGGGACCGACGGGATGACACCAGTTGGCCCCGAACACCTGTCGCCACCACGGAGCGCTGACCACCCCACGGGTCTCGGGGAAGTCATCTGGCAGGTGGCCCGCAAACACGAACGACCAGCCTTCCGATTCGGCAGATGTGGTGTGTCCGGTGGCCTTTGCGAAGGCACCGAACTCGTCGTTGGTGACCGCTGTGGCCGAGATGTGGAAGGGGGAGACTACGACTTCCCTGACCGGCCCCTCCCCGTCTCTTGGATAACCGACGGGGTTGTCACTTCCCATTAGGAAGGAACCTCCAGCTAGGTCAACCATTCTGGATAGGGGGTCGACGATCATCTGATCCCAGCCACGAACGACCGAATGGCATCGGCACACTGCAGGGCTGCTTTGATGTGGACCATATGGCCCTGGTCGGGTACCACGAGCGTGTCGCGTACGTCAAGATCTCTCTGGAAGAGGCTGGCTGATGCTGCGAAACGCTTGTCGTTCTCACCTAGGACGATGAGGGTCGGGGCGGAGATTTCGACCAGCCTGTCGATGACCATCGAATCGACATGCATGGAGAGCTCCTCGACACCTGCCGGTAGCCCCAGTTTTCTCGCGTTGGAAATCACAGCTTCGTTCCATTCCTCGCGGGCCTCAATCTTCCGGAATCCGGGGCCGGATGCAATCAGTACCAGAGCAGAAACCTCATCAGGGTGTGCCAATGCATAGGCGAGGGACAGGTAACCACCAAGACTGTGGCCGATGAGCACGACTGGTCGGTTCGTGCTGTCAATGACTGCACCCAGGTCTCCAAGGGCGTGTTGGCGTGAGTACCTACCCGGCGGGGGCGTGTTGCTCTCACCGTGACCCCGCAGGTCCCAGGTGGTGACGGCGTGGTCAACGGCCAGGTGGTCTGCGATCGAGACCCAGACCGATCGGTCGTTGGCCCAGCCATGGGTGAATACCAGACTGAGGCCACTACCCAGGTGCTCGGTGGCGATCTCAGTGCCGTCGTTGCCGGAGATCATCGGAGTCCCCTGAAGAACTTCCTGATGTCGTCCACCAACACATCGGGGTGCTCCAAGGCAGCGAAGTGGCCGCCGGCTTCATGATCGGCCCAGAAGGTCAGATTGTGGGCCGCCTCCACCCAGCGTCGCCGGGCCGCGAACAACTCCTTCGGGAAGGTAGAAACACCGAGGGGAACGTCACCCGTTGAACCGAGCGACGGAGAGGGGGAACGCATCGTTTCGAGGTACATGCGAGTCGAGGAGTTGATTGTCCCCGTGAACCAGTACACGGACACGTTGGTGAGCAGGGTGTCGCGGTCAATGGCGGAGAATGGGTCACCGTTGTGGTCGGTCCAGCCGTAGAACTTCTCGCCGATCCATGAGAGTAGGCCTGCAGGCGAGTCATTAAGTCCCGTGGCAAGCGTTTGGGGTTTGGTCTCTTGGATGCGGAAGTAGCCGTTGTCTTTGGCCATATACCAAGTGGCCCGGTCTAGGTGCTGTTGTTCTAGTTGTGTGATGTCTTCAAAGTCGTCATTATTTCCAGGGGGGCCGGCCGTCATCATGTTCACGTGGCACCCGACAACGTTTTCGGGGTTCCCTTGGGCGATTTGGCGCGAAATAAGAGAGCCCCAATCACCACCCTGCACTCCGTAGGAGGTGTAACCGAGACGGTCGACAAGAGTGGCAAACGCTTGAGCGGTGCGATCCACGCCCCAGCCCCGCTGGGTGGTCGGCCCTGACCAGGCATAGCCGGGTAACGAGGGTGCGATCACGTGGAAGGCGTCTGCTTCTTCTCCGCCGTGGGGGATTGGGTCAGTCAATGGCCCGATCACATCCTGGAATTCGACTATCGACCCCGGCCAGCCATGACTCAAGAGGAGGGGCAGAGCGCCATCGTGGGGGGAGCGTTGGTGGATGAAGTGGATGTATTGGTCTTCGATCGTCGTGGAGAGGTGGTCGAACTCGTTGAGGTGGTCCTGTTGGGTGTGCCAGTCGAACTCGTCGGCCCACCACGCGGCTAAGTCCTTTAACCAGTCCAGATCACAGCCGTAGTCCCACCCTGTACCAGGTATCTGTTCGGGCCAGCGTGTGTTGTGGAGACGGTTCCGGAGGTCAGTCAGCTCATGGTCGTTGACGTTGATAGTGAATGGGTGGATCTCCTCTGACATGGCCGGACCGTACCCGGCGGGCACACCCACGGCTTGATCAGACAGTTACTTTCGTCTGGTATGGAACTCAAGGGAGCACGGGTATTGGTCACTGGTGGATCGCGGGGCATAGGTGCTGCCTTAGCTTCTGCCTACGCTGATGCGGGGGCATTGGTGATTGTGGCGTCAAGGTCCAAAGAAGATCTATGCCAGGTTGCGGGGCGGATCGGAGGAGCCATCCATGTGGCCGACCTCTTCGACTCCGAGGTAGTTGATGGCTTAATAGGAGATGTTGAGGCCGCCCATGGCCCAATCGACATACTCGTTAATAACGCTGGAATAGAGACCGTGGATCCTGTCGCTACGGTCGATCCCGATGCCTTAAGAGTTGTTGCACGTGTAAATCTGGAAGCACCGATGGTGTTGACCCGGCGGGTCCTCCCGGGGATGCTGGAACGCAGATTTGGGGCGGTCGTATTTATCTCATCCCTTGCCGGTACGGCCGGTTTTCCAGGGATGGGCCCCTACTGCGCCACCAAGGCTGGGTTAAACAACTTTGCCGCCAGCCTCCGCCTTGAGTTGAAGGGAAGCCCAATCAGTACCACCCTCGTGACCCCCGGCCCTGTTGACACGCGCATGTGGGATTCGGTCGAGTCGGCTTGTCAAAGTGTGCAACGCACCAACAACCGTTTTCAGAAGCTGGGTTTGATCCCAAAGACCACCCCCGAACTGTTGGCACACAGGGTGGTTGCGGCCACTGCCTCAGGTCGTCGGCACGTCCGTCACCCTCGGCGCTTAACCCCCAACTTCTGGATGAGTGAGTCACCACGCCGGCTCACAGAACTACTCCTGACCGGTGTGAGAATTGACCCCCTTGATCGGACGATCTGAGAGCGGGCCAGCTTTAAGCGTCTTCCGCTAGTTCGCGTAACTTCCCCAGCACTTGGACAGGATCACCACCGATGGGGTTGACGTTCAGCGAGGTAACCCCAGCCTCCTTGTAGGCGGCTAGGCGGTCCAAGATGTACGCCTCATCTCCACATAGCGTGGTGTTCTCGATTAACTCGGCAGGTAGGGCGGCTTCAGCATCTTCCTTGCGACCCTCGAGGTAGGCGTCCTGGATGGCGATGGCCTCATCGGCAAATCCGTAGTCGCGGCACACGTCGTTGTAGAAGTTCTTTCCCCTCGCTCCCATGCCACCGATGTAGAGCGCTGCTATAGGCCTGGCGTAGTCGCGGTACTGGGCAGCGTCGTTGCCTATCGCAACGAGACCACCTGCCACGATGTCGAACCCACCCAGGTCCGGGTCCCGTCTTTCCAGTCCGGTCCTGACGGCGTTGCCCCATACCTGTTCCATGCGTTCCGGGTAGACGAGAAACGGCAGCCAACCGTTGGTGGTTGCGGCCGTTTCCTCCACACTCTTTTGCCCTAGGGCTGCCACATAGATCGGGATGTCAGTCCTTATTGGGTGGTTGATGATTTTGAGGGGTTTCCCGAGGCCGGTTCCCTGGTCGGGAGGCAGGGGCAACGTGAACACGCGACCTTCGTGGACCAGTGGTTCACGGCGCCACGTCATGCGACAGATGGAGATGATCTCCTTCATCCGGGTGAGGGGCATCGAATAGGGCACACCATGAAAGCCCTCAATGACCTGAGGGCCTGAGGCTCCCAGGCCAAGGGTAAAGCGGCCACTTGAGAGGGAATCCAGCCCGGCGGCGGTTTGGGCAAGGCAGGTAGGGGTGCGACTGTAGGTATTCAAAATGCCGCTAGCCAGTTGCACTGTGTCGGTGCTAGCGGCCAGAAACCCCAGCAGGCTTACGCCGTCGAAGCCGTAGGCCTCTGGGATCCAGATGCAGTCCACCCCTGCCGCTTCAAGTTGCTGTGCCTGTTTGGCGGCGTCAAGGGGGTCCGTGGCGTAGCCGAGGAGGGTTGTGATGCGCATGGCCGCATCATCGCAGCCAGCAGGAATCAATGGCCACTCGGCGGGCCTTGTCAGGTCATGGGTCACACGGCGTCGCCCAGTGGTGTGGGGCTCACCTACCATCTGTTTATGCCTGACCATGGTGTTCCACCGCCGACAGATGAGGTCGAGTTGACTGACAGCGCCGTATGGCGTGACTTGGCTATGGAGTCTTTGAATGGCGACACCGTGGAGTCCCTCACAAGTACGGTCGACGGCATCCCTGTCAGGGTGCTCTACCGGTCTGATGACTCTGGCATGGTCAAGTCGGAAGTGGGGATTCCCGGGGCCAGTCCCTACACGAGGGGAGGCTCCGCTGCAGCTGGCCTTGCCGGGGGGTGGGATGTGAGGGCCCTGGTACTTGACGCTGGGGCGACGGCAGCTAACACCTCGGTGCTGGACGAGTTGGGTAGCGGCTCCACGTCGGTGTTGCTGGATCCGGTTGCGATCGGCATGACCGACACAGCTGACTTGGATTCGACCTTGAAAGGAGTGCACCTTGAGATGGTGCCTGTTGCCCTCGTGCCTGGCCCCCAGTGTGTCGAGTCTGCTGGTTGGTTAGTCGACCTGTGGGAGGCCCGGGGTATTTCCGAAGAGGACCGGTCTGGTGACCTGGGTGTAGACCCGCTGGGGGTGGCAGCCCGTCATGGGACACCCGCAGAGGTGGATAGCTCTATTGTCGAGGTGCTCATGAGAGTTGGTGAGGTTGGCCGTGTTCGTGCTGTCTCGGTCGATTCCACGCCGTACTCCGATGCCGGACTCGGGCCATCGTGGGAGGTGGCGTGCTCACTTGCGACAGGTGTTGCCTACCTGCGTGCTCTGGAAGAGAGCGGTGTAGAGGTCGATCGTGCACTGGGCTCGATGGCATTCACCTTTTCGGCATCGGCTGACCAGTTCACGACGATCGCTAAGTTCCGTGCAGCACGTCGTTGCTGGGACAGGGTGGCTGCTGTATGCGGTGCTGGCGGTTCGGATAGGGCTCAGGTCCAGCGGGCAGTGACGTCCACAGCAATGGTCACCCGTGTCGACCCGTGGGTGAATATGTTGCGTGTCACGGTCGCCGGTTTTGCAGCAGGCGTTGCAGGGGCTGATTCGGTGACTCTGCACCCCTTTGACAGTGCCATCGGACGTCCCGATGCCTTTGGTCGTCGGATGGCCCGCAACACTCAGTTGCTCCTACTTGAGGAGGCAAACCTGGCTCGGATGGTCGACCCTGCCGGTGGTTCTTGGTACGTCGAGGACCTTACGGAGCAACTTGCCAGGGCAGCGTGGGAGCGGTTCACTTCTATTGAGGTCGCCGGTGGAATGGCCGAATCCATCGCCAATGGGCTAATAGCCGCCGAAGCGGAAGTCGCCTGTTCAGCAAGGCAGGAAAAGCTTGTCGCCGGCGACGAGTTGATAATCGGCGTCACCAGCTTCCCAGACCCGGACGAGATACCGCTGGTCCGGCCCGGACTACCTGCGATACCCCAGGGGCCGCTTGTACCACACCGGTCGGCAGCTCCCTTCGAAGGGCAGGCGATGTTGTGACGATCCCTGACTTCACAAATGTGGACCTCGGTACACCCGAGGTCCACACCACCAGCAACTGGGAGGACTTGCTCACAGAGGAGATAGGTCGCACTCCGAGTGAATTTGCCTGGAACACACCCGAACAGATACCGGTACGGCCCCTTTCCACAGCTGCCGACATTACCGACCTGGACTTCCTCGAAACGTGGCCCGGCCTACCTCCGTTCGTAAGAGGCCCGTACCCAACCATGTACACCAGTCGACCCTGGACTATTCGCCAATACGCTGGATTCTCGACCGCCGAGGAGAGCAACGCCTTCTACAGGCGCAACCTTGCGGCTGGGCAAAAGGGCCTCTCAGTGGCCTTCGATCTGCCGACTCATCGGGGTTATGACAGCGACCATCCGCGTGTTGGTGGAGACGTCGGCATGGCAGGCGTTGCCATCGACTCGATTCTCGATATGCGCACCCTCTTTGATGGCATTCCTCTGGATGAGATGAGCGTGTCCATGACGATGAACGGAGCTGTACTACCGATATTGGCCCTCTACGTGGTGGCAGCCGAGGAACAGGGGGTACCACAGCACCGGCTGACCGGAACCATCCAGAACGACATCCTCAAAGAATTTATGGTCCGGAACACCTACATCTATCCACCCGCACCGTCGATGAGGATCGTTTCAGACATCGTCGCCCATACCAGTGACAAGATGCCCCGCTTCAACGGTATTTCCATTTCCGGCTACCACATGCAGGAGGCGGGGGCCACTGCTGACCTGGAGTTGGCCTACACACTGGCAAACGGAATCGAGTATGTGCGCGCCGCCATCGCAGCAGGCTTGGATGTGGATGACTTCGCTCCGAGGCTCAGCTTCTTTTGGGGTATAGGCATGGACTTCTTCATGGAGGTGGCAAAGCTCCGTGCTGCCCGTTTGCTCTGGTCAAGACTCATGTCGGAGTTTTCTCCACGGGATCCCCGCTCCCGGTCGCTGCGTACCCACTGCCAGACCTCTGGCTGGAGCCTCACCGCACAGGACGTTCACAACAACGTGGTGCGGACCTGTGTTGAGGCTATGGCGGCCACCCAGGGTGGCACCCAGTCACTTCACACCAACTCCCTTGACGAGGCCCTAGCACTCCCGAGCGAAGCATCGGCGAGGATAGCCAGGAACACGCAACTGTTCTTGCAACACGAAACTGGAGTATGCCGGGTGGTTGACCCCTGGGGTGGCAGCTACCACGTCGAAAGGCTCACCGCTGACCTGGCAGCCAGAGCGATGGAACACATCACAGAGGTGGTCGAGAGTGGTGGGATGGGTAGGGCCATTGAGGCTGGGATCCCGAAGCTACGTATTGAGGAGTCCGCCGCCCGCACCCAGGCCCGAATTGACTCGGGCCAGCGCACCGTCGTCGGTGTTAACAGGTATCAACCTGATGCCGACCCATTTGTCGAGGTGCTACGTGTTGACAATGCTCAGGTCCGCACCGACCAGGTGGCAAGGTTGGAGAGATTGAGAGACGAGCGGGATGAGAGTACTTGCACGGCTGCCCTTGACAGTCTTACCGCCTGTGCTGACTCCGGTGACGGCAACCTGTTGGCTGTAGCCATCGACGCGGCCCGCGCTCGGGCTACCGTCGGCGAGATGAGTTACGCCTTGGAGAAGGTCTTCGGGCGTCACGTAGCCGAGGTGAAGATTATCTCTGGAGTCTTTAGCAGTGAGATGGGCGAGAGCGACAAGGTGTCTAAAGCGCGCTCCCATGTGGCTTCATTCGAGACTGACCATGGCAGGCGCCCTCGGATCCTCGTCGCGAAGGTTGGTCAGGATGGACACGACCGAGGACAGAAGGTGATCGCGACGGCGTTCGCCGACCTGGGTTTTGATGTTGACATCGGGCCACTCTTCTCCACCCCGGCAGAGGCAGCCAAACAGGCTGTCGAAAACGATGTTCACGTGGTTGGAGTCAGTTCGTTGGCAGCAGGGCACCTGAGCCTGGTGCCCGAGTTGCGGGGTGCACTGGATGGACTTGGGCGTGAGGACATCGTGGTTGTAGTGGGCGGGGTCATCCCTGACCATGACCGTGACGCCTTGATGGCATCGGGGGCTTCCGCCATCTACCCACCCGGGACAGTTATCGCCGAAGCAGCCACCGATTTGCTCGGGCTATTGGGATGAGCGACAACCCGCAGGGTGCTCTGGTTGATCTCAGAGATGGAGTTCTGGCTGGTGACCGTGCCGCAATCGGTAGAGCGATCACTCTGATCGAATCCAGTCGATCAGACCACAGGGCTGATGCCAGTGTCCTCCTGTCAGACCTGGGGCTATTGGGCGGAGCGGCTCATAGGGTTGGCATCACGGGTGTCCCAGGTGTCGGTAAGAGCACCTTCATTGAAGCCCTCGGGAGCCATCTGACCGCAGCGGGCCACCGGGTGGCGGTGCTGGCTGTTGATCCGACCAGCACAGTTACCGGTGGGAGCGTCCTCGGTGACAAGACTCGCATGCAGGGTTTGTCCAACGACCCAAACGCTTTTGTAAGGCCCTCCCCCAGTTCAGGAACCCTTGGAGGCGTCACGCGTTCTACGAACGAGACAATCGTTCTACTTGAGGCAGCCGGCTACGACGTGGTGCTCGTTGAGACTGTGGGCGTAGGTCAGTCGGAGACCGCCGTGGCCTCGATGGTCGATTTCTTCCTACTCCTAATGCTCCCTGGAGCTGGTGACGAACTCCAGGGAATCAAGAAGGGTGTGCTGGAACTGGCTGACATGGTCGCTGTCAACAAAGATGATGGTGAGACCTCTGCTGATGCCCGTGCAGCGGCACGCGACTACTCGGCCGCCATGCGCCTGACCCAGCCCGCAACTCCTTCATGGACTCCTCAGGTAGTCACCTGCAGTGCTCGAACAGGTGAGGGTCTTGCTGAGATCTGGCAGGGGGTCGAAGCCCACCGTGATGCCCTCGTGGCAACGGGGGAGTGGGACCAGAACAGGCGGGCCCAGCGAGTGGCTTGGATGTGGTCGCTTCTCGAGGATCGTCTACTGGTGGCACTGAAGGAGAACCCGGAGGTACTGGCGATCTTGCCGGAACTGGAGCGCAGTGTCCTTGAAGCTGAGGTCACCCCTTCGGTAGCCGCTGACAGATTGCTCGCAGCCCTCGGCGGCCTCTCTCAGGCCACCTCCTGAGGGCAACATGGCCCTATGTGGTCGATTCGACAGACGGGTCTTCCTGCAGGGTGGGCTGGCGGTTGCGGTCGGTGCGAACCTTCTGGTGCCTGGAGCCGCTGCCGGGGCCGCTGTGCAGGGTCTAGGCCCCTATGGGTCCATTGCCGGGCGATCACCTGATCTGAACGGTTTGGTCCTACCCGAGGGCTTTTCGTCGCGGGTTGTGGCCGTAAGTGGTGACCCTGTCGGTCCGAGTGGATATGAGTGGCCCCTCTTCCCAGGAGGGGCGGGCACGTTCGTCGACGGTACGGGTGGTTGGTTCTATGCATGTAACAGTGCTGTATACGACTACCTGACGCCGTGGAAGCCGATGGGTGGCGCCTCGGCAGTCCACTTTGGTTCTTCTGGAGAAGTGCTTGACGCCTACCGGATCCTTGAAGGGAGCCATTCGAATAGGGATGGCGGTTCCACACCTTGGGGAACATGGCTGTCTTGCGAACAGGACTTTGATGGTGATGGCATCGTATGGGAGTGCGATCCATCGGGATTAGAACCGGCGGTCGCCCGGGTGGCAATGGGACACCGTCGCCACGGGGCTGCAGCGGTAAGTCCAGTTGATGGCATCACCTACCTGACGGAGGCTGAACGCGATGGTCTGCTCTACAGGTTCACCCCTGATGAATTCGGTGATCTTTCTGCGGGTCGACTGGAGGCGATGATCTTGGCAGCCGATGGCACCGTCAGTTGGGGCTTGGTGCCAGATCCCTCAGGTGGCGAGGTTCCAACGAGAGAGCAGGTCCCCGAAGCTTTTGTGACAGCTGTGGGTGGTGGGATCTCGTGTCAGGGTGACTGGATCTGGTTTACGACCAGCCTCGACAACCGAGTACACGCAGTGGATCTGGTGAATGGTCGCTACGAAATGGCCTGGGATGGTGTTGGTAACCGTCAGCCACTGGTCGGAATAGCCGCCCTTACCGTTGCACCGTTATCTGGAGACCTGTACGTGGCTGAAGACAGGGGTGACATGGAGTTGGTACTTATCAGCCCCGAAGGCGAGGTGGCACCGTTCGCCAGATTCATCGATCCGACTCACCGATTGTCGGAGGTGACCGGGCCGTGCTTCGATCCGATGGGGGATCGCCTCTACTTCAGTTCACTGCGTGGCCCCGGCAATCGCTTAACACGCGACATCATCTCGGAGGTCGACTGGGGCGATGCTCCCGAAGGCCTGATGGTTGGGGTGACCTACGAAGTGACCGGTCCATTTCGCAAAGCTTTGCCGGGCATGGATGCCCCTGTCGCTCAGGCCTCGGCCCAGACTTCTGCCACTGCCCCTAGCCCAGTTGTGTCTGTTGCAACTGCCCAGCCTGGACCTACCCCGACTACAGGTTCCAGAGTGGTTTCCGGCGTTCAAGCCACGACAGCAGTTCTTCCACCTCCTGTTCCAGAGCCGTCCTCAACTCTGGCGGGGACCGGCCAAGGCAACTACCCCGATGGTTCAACGTGGCTGGGTCCAGGGCTAGCCCTAGTGGCGGGGGCTGCTGCCGTCGGAGGTGTTCTTGCTCTGCGTCGTCGCCGTGATACCAGTGGAGCTCTAGATGAGAATCCCGGTGAAGATGGCTCCTAGAAGGCCTCCTCAAAGGCCACGCCACCCTCGACTGGAGGTCGCTCAGGTATCAGATGGGGAGAGTGAGATCTGTAGAGCGAGGCCCTCAACATTGGTGTCCACTGCGTCGGAGGGAACCGCGCCCAGGCTCAACTCGGTCGCGAGAACCTGCCCGGCTACGTAGTCTTCGTGAGTCCTGACAGCGTTCAGGAGCACCTCATCTCCACCAAGTCTCAAGATGATGCGGTCTGTAACGACGAGGTCAGCATCGCGGCGGGCCTGTTGGATCTGCCTGACTATGTCCCGTGCAAGTCCTTCGGTTTCCAGTTCGGGTGTCACCTCGATGTCTAGTACGACGACTGCATCAGCTGAACCCAAAGCGGCAGCTGTTACCCCTTCGGGAGATTCGAGCTCAAGGTCAAATTCGTCGGTGCCGAGGGTGTGGCCAGCGACGTCAACCGTGCCATCCTCGTTTAGGGAGAACTCCCCAGAGCGGGAAGCAACGAAAACGGCTTGGACATCGCCTCCGAGTCGGGGTCCTAGAGCCTTACCGTCCGGCCGTAGGGTGAAGGTGGCGTGGCCCTCGAGGTCATCGGTCAGGTGGATATTTCTCACGTTGACCTCGTCTGTTAGCAGGTCGGTGAGGCCTGCAAGGGTCTCGCTGTCGGCTCCCGCGACTGTTAGTGAGGTGAGTGGAAGCCTCACACGCAGGCCATTGTCCTCACGGAGTCGTAGAGCAGTGGATGCCACGTCGCGGACACGATCCATACGCACAACCAATTCGGTGTCAGCCGGTAGGTCGGTGGGGTCCGGCCAGTTGCTGAGGTGAACGCTCTGTAGGCCTGTGAGGCTCGTGTGGATCTCTTCCATAACCATTGGGAGAAAGGGTGCAGCGACCTTCGAAAACGTGATGAGCACGGTGTAGAGAGTGTCGTAGGCGTCGCGCTTGTCATTGTCGTTGGACTCCGACGCCCTGGCCCAGAACCGGTCGCGGCTGCGTCGTATATACCAGTTGTTGAGAGCGTCGATGAAACCTCTGATCTCGACGGTTGCCCCAGGTAGGTCGTACGCATCCATTCGTTCGGTCACAGACTCGATCAGCGTGTGGGTCTTGGCCAGGAGATAGCGATCGAGAAGTTGCTCGGAATCAGTCCGAAGTTCTGCCCTGTAGCCGTCGGCATTCGCGTAGAGCGTGAAGAAGCTGTATGCGTTCCATATTGGCAGGAGCACTTGGCGGACTACTTCAGTGATTCCAGGATCGCTGATGCGGAGGTCCCCACCCTTTGAGATGTTCGATGACATCAAGTACCAGCGCAATGCGTCGGATCCCTGCTGTTCAAATACGAGGGAGGGTTCTGTGTAGTTGCGGAGTTTCTTGGAGAGCTTGGTGCCGTCCTCAGCAAGGAGGATTCCATGGCAGATCACGTTCTCGAATGCAGGTCGGTCGAATAACGCCGCGGCTAGAACGTGCATCGTGTAGAACCAACCACGAGTCTGGTTGATGTATTCCACAATGAAGTCGGCTGGAAAGTGGTCCTCAAACCAGTCTTCGTTCTCAAATGGGTAGTGGAACTGGGCGAACGGCATTGATCCAGATTCAAACCAGCAGTCCAGTACCTCGGGGACCCGTCGCATTGTCGACGCTCCCGTGGGGTCATCGGGGTTAGGCCGGGTCAGGTCGTCGATGAACGGACGGTGCAAGTCGTCGGGCCTAACACCGAAGTCAGCCTCTATCTCATCGAGGCTGCCGTAAACGTCCGTCCTTGGGTGCTCAGGGTTGTCACTCTTCCACACCGGTATCGGGGAGCCCCAGAACCTGTTACGACTGATGGACCAGTCCCTGGCACCTTGAAGCCACATACCGAAGCGGCCATCTCGGACGTGCTCGGGTACCCAGTTGATGTTGGCATTCAACTCAATCATCTGCTCCCGGATGTCAGTTACCTTGACGTACCAAGAGGAGATGGCTTTGTAGATGATTGGCGTGTCAGTGCGCCAACAGTGGGGATAGTTGTGCTCGTAGGTGTCATGCCGGAAGATCCGGCCTCCCTCCTTGAGTGACTTGATGATGTCCGGGTTGGCCTCGAACACGTTTACGCCGGCCCAGTCGGTGACTTCGTTGGTGAAGCATCCCTGGTCGTCAACTGGCACTACCCGGCCGATTTGGATCCCGTTCACCTCACAGATGGTCTGATCGTCTTCTCCAAAGCCGGGCGCCATGTGCACCACACCGGTGCCTTCGGCTGCATCCACGAAGTCGGCTGAGAGGATCTTGAATGCGTCGTTACGGTCAGAGAAGAACTCGAACAAGGGCTGGTAGTTCCTGCCGACCAGATCAGCGCCTCTGAGGGTGCCGACCAGATCGGTTCCATCCAGTTGGGTCGCGTACCGCTCCACAGCATCGGAGCCGAGTAGGTACACGGTTCCATCGGAGTCCCGGTGCATTGAGTAGACCACCTCTGGGCCCACGGCAATTGCCAGGTTCGACGGAAGGGTCCATGGTGTCGTCGTCCAGGCCAGCAGGCGTAAAGGCCCGGGGTCATCGGCAGCGGGTTCCAGATCGAAGCTGACAGTTACGGCGGGGTCCTGCCTTGGTCGAGTCGCATCGTCAAGGCGAATTTCAAAATTGGAAAGTGGGGTTTCGGCTCCCCACGAGTAGGGCATTACCCTGAATGCTTCGTATACCAGTCCCTTATCCCAGAGTTGGCGAAACGCCCAGATGACCGATTCCATGTAGTCGCGATCCATGGTTTTGTAGTCGTGTTTGAAGTCCACCCAGCGAGCCTGACGGGTGACGGTTTGCTCCCACTCATCGGTGTAACGCAGGACTGAGGAACGGCAATGGGCGTTGAAGGCCTCAATGCCGTAGTCGATGATGCTCGCCCTACCTGCTACCGGTAGTTCCTTTTCAGCTTCCATTTCGGCCGGCAGACCGTGACAGTCCCAGCCGAACCTGCGTGTGACCTTCTTCCCCCGCATGGTCTGGTAGCGGGGGATGACATCCTTCACATAACCCGTCAGGAGATGGCCGTGGTGGGGGAGGCCATTGGCGAAAGGTGGCCCGTCGTTGAAGGTGAACTCGTCGTCGGCCGACCTTGCGTCTACTGAGGCTTGGAAGGTGCCTTCGGCGGCCCAGCGTTCCAAAATCCGCTTTTCAAGGGCCGGAAAGTCGGCCTTGCCCACCTCTGGGTAGGTGTCTTTGGAAGGATGCGGGCTGGACATGACGGTCAGCAGGGTATCGGCGTATCAACCACCGGCTGGTGAGCCGACCGGCTTATTGGACTGTTGCTCTACTGACCTGAAGGAGCGTTGTCGGTCAGTAGGCGATGATTTCCGCAGCCATCTCACTCAGTCGGTGCCGCAACACTTTGCCACCGGGATTGGTCGGTAGCGAGTCGACGACTTGCACGTGTCGTGGAGCCATGTAGTTGCTGAGCTCTTCTCGAGCCCGCGACAGGACTGCAGCCGGGTCGACCTGCTTACCTGCTACTGACACAACGAAAGCCATCCCGATTTCACCCAGACGGTCATCTGGGATACCTACAACGACTACCTGGTCGATGTCGGGGTGTGCTCCAATGACAGCCTCGACCTCAGCGGGGTAGACGTTGAAACCACCGCAGATGTACATGTCAGTCAGTCGGCCGGTAATCGTCAGGTTCCCCGTTTCGTCTACCACCCCTATGTCTCCCGTGTGCAGCCAGCCGTTGGGGTCCACGGCTGCTGTCGTGCCTACCTCGTCGTCGAGGTAGCCGGCCATGACGTTGTAGCCACGGATAAGGACCTCACCGGGCTCGCCAGCAGCCACAGGACTGCCGTTGGTGCCTACAACCTCGACCTCGATACCAGGCAGGGCCCTACCGGAGGTAGTAGTTGCGAGGTCTGCTGGATCATCGTGATGACAGGTGGTGGTCACCCCTGAGGATTCAGTCAGGCCATAACCGGTGAGCACCACTTCGAAGCCGAGCCGGTAGCGCATTTCGCTTACTAGGTCGGCCGACACGGGTGCTGCACCGGTGACGGCTAGGCGCAGTGTCGAGGTGTCACAGGTGAGTCCTTCTGGGTAGTCCAGGAGGGACTTGTAGATAGTTGGTGGGCCAGGTAGCACCGTTACGGACTCCCTGGTGACCTGTTCCAGCACGACCTGTGGGTCGAACACAGCTTGTGGGATGAGGATTGCACCTGACATAAGGCAGGCCAGAATTCCGCCATTCAAACCGAATGTGTGGAAGAACGGGTTGACGGCTAGATAGCGGTCGCCCTTGCGCAACCCGATCGCAGTGCTCCACGAGCGGTAGGACCGGCAGACGGCACCGTGGCGGAGCATCGCCCCCTTGGGAGATCCAGTGGTTCCGGAGGTGAACAGGATGTGGCAGAGGTCATTGGCATTGATCGCACCCGGTCGCAT